>NZ_JBHRSW010000056.1:0-727 GCF_042646125.1 Agaribacter flavus | reverse complement strand
ACGATGATAGCCAGCACCGTCCAATATCAAATGCAATGTGTGATTTGGCGGATATTTCGCTTTTAATTCGTCGAAAAAGGCGCAGATAGTGTCACTATTTATGGTGTCGTAATCTTGTACGGTGGCTCTATCTAACTGACCCAACTCAATACCACCAATAAGATTCATCCGCGTGCGACTGCCTGTTGTAGCGACGGGTTTATCTACGCCTTTTTTTATCCATCCACAGCTCATTTTTGTGGCTTGGGTTGGATGAACCGCATCCATAAAGATGATGCTTTCATCTTCACTTAGCGCATCTCGCAACGATGCATAAGCGTCGATAAATGCGGCTTGTTTCTTTTCATCGAACTTGTGCGGTACGCCTTTAGGCTGCTTATAGCTAAAACCGTGTTGGTGAAGCCATTTATTCATGCCTGATACAGAGTACGCGATAGCCCATGTGGCTTTGACATAAGCCACAATCTGATGAGTATGCTGATAGGTAAACTCGGATAAATGGGCGATGAGTTGCTTTGTTTGCTCAATATTCAAATGACTGCTAGAGCCTCCGCCTGCCGGCTTTAGCTTCATTTTCACACTGTAATCACCAATGTAGCGTGTGATAGTCGCCTCACTCTTACGCAATGCTTGGGATATCATGGTAAGCGACCAACCTTCCGAGCGAAGCAGTACCGCTTTGATGCGATCACACTCTCGCTTATCACGGGCTTTGGCATGTCGTGAT
>NZ_JBHRSW010000055.1:0-524 GCF_042646125.1 Agaribacter flavus | reverse complement strand
GTCCCGTTATCCGGGATGCGGACAGTGTCTGGTGGGTAGTTTGACTGGGGCGGTCTCCTCCCAAAGCGTAACGGAGGAGCACGAAGGTTGGCTAATCCTGGTCGGACATCAGGAGGTTAGTGCAATGGCATAAGCCAGCTTAACTGCGAGACAGACACGTCGAGCAGGTACGAAAGTAGGTCATAGTGATCCGGTGGTTCTGAATGGAAGGGCCATCGCTCAACGGATAAAAGGTACTCCGGGGATAACAGGCTGATACCGCCCAAGAGTTCATATCGACGGCGGTGTTTGGCACCTCGATGTCGGCTCATCACATCCTGGGGCTGAAGTCGGTCCCAAGGGTATGGCTGTTCGCCATTTAAAGTGGTACGCGAGCTGGGTTTAGAACGTCGTGAGACAGTTCGGTCCCTATCTGGTGTGGGCGTTGGATGATTGATGGGAGCTGCTCCTAGTACGAGAGGACCGGAGTGGACGAACCGCTGGTGTTCGGGTTGTTTTGCCAAAGGCATTGCCCGGTAGCTACG
>NZ_JBHRSW010000054.1:0-746 GCF_042646125.1 Agaribacter flavus | reverse complement strand
CAAGATTCAGACTTGCAAAGCTGGCTCAACTCTCACAAAAAAGACCCAATCCTTACCGCATCTAACGTAGGAACAGGTCAAGAGGGTGTGTCTGTTCCGAACGTTGATGAGTTATCTTCGAGTGAAAAAGGTTTATTACAGCAGTTACGCTCCTTTGCAGAAAATGGAGCGCTCGAAGTTGAGCAAATTGCAAGCATATTGAATGATTCGACAAGATTGATAAGAGATGGTGTTGAATTTAGAGTTGAACAATTTGCTCAAAGTGTCGGCGCTGTAGCTAGCGATTATTTATCAACGGCCAAAAATGCCACGAATGACGTGTTGGGTAATGTAGCGTTAGCCCCTGGTTTTGTGGCAGGTGTAGCCGGTTTTGCTGTTGAAAATTTTGTCGGCGGGCTTGAAGGTGCTGCTGAATTAGCCCAGTTCAGTGCGCAGTTAAGCTTGAACTCTATTGGTAAGGTCGCGTTTGAAAGCACAGGGCTTGATGTTTTTAGGGAGAGTGCGTTAGCGTTTGATACGCAAGCTAAGTTTATTAGCGACACGGTGGATAACTTTAGTGAGGTTTTGCTTGCTGCAGGAGGAGCCATCGTTGATGACTATGTTGGAAGGTATAATAGTATCGGCGTTAACTATAAGGCTGGTGATTATCTGCAAGCAGGATATGACGCGGGTTACCTCTTTACCGGAGCAGTCTCCACTGCAGTGGGAGTGGGAGCGTTATTTAAAGTTGCAACTACTGGGGTAAA
>NZ_JBHRSW010000053.1:0-1127 GCF_042646125.1 Agaribacter flavus | reverse complement strand
CTATTGGCATTTTATGGTTTTTGGCAATCTCCGGAAAATCAGCTGGGGAGCTTAGACCTAATTTCAACGTTTGTTTGTTTTGCGTAATTCTAGAGCGAAGCTCCATGCCAAGATGCTCGGCTAGCTCCAACATTAAATAAGGTGCTAAACTCAAAAACGCAGCGTGTGAATTATAAATGTTAGAATGTCGATTACCTGCCTCTTTATGATGAGCTAACAACATAGTATCTAAAGTTAATACTAAATTATCCTCATCGCGGTTGACTAAGTGAGCAATGGCTTCCGAAGAGCCCGGTAGTACTAAGGTATACTTTTTGGCTTCCCACTTTCGAAACCATTCCATGTAGGGTCTATGGTCTTCATCTAATCGTAAGCATGAAAGAATTGTACATAAATGGCTTACAGACTCACTTGTATTTGTTTTAGCTACACTAATAATCTTTTCCGACACTTCAGTTACATCCTCCAGCAAAAGCGTCTTTGTTTGATAGATGTTTTCCAAACTGGGGAACATGTCTTGTTCATAAACATCCATAGCTAATGAATCAAGCTTCAATCTATTCAATAAATGCGTTTTTGCATTCTCATTCAAACCCAGAGCTGTATTAAAAATATAAGCGCCATAAGAATAGCCACCACATATTCTGTATCCAAATGCTTTTTTGGAGGCAGGACGGTGCTCTGCTGGCAGAATGTTAGCCATTGTTGAGCACGAATCAGCTCTGAATTTAACTTCTTCTAACGCAGTCATCATTCTTATATTTGAACTCCATATTTCAACTACAATTTGAATGCGCGACACCAATATATGATGCCGCGTTTTTGTGTATTCAATTTTATCAGATCACAACATATTACTTAATATTGAAACTATGGGTTAATTGGTACTTCTATAATCACAATATCATTTAGTTTCTGAGAACCGTTCGCACCAAAAGTCGCATCATTGGCAAGACGCTGTGTTACCCCAGAGCCAACATGTCTTGGCCTAACAACAACAAGCTGGGTTCTCACGTTTCCATTTTGAAAAGCCGTAAGCAACTCTGTTCGTTGTGATTGGGTTAGGTTGGAAGTTCTACTTAAAGCACTGCCAACACCGTCACCATTTACACCAAACATCCAGCTCT
>NZ_JBHRSW010000052.1:0-620 GCF_042646125.1 Agaribacter flavus | reverse complement strand
TTGCTCAGACTCAAGGCTAGAAAGGTAGTCCACACCGTCTTGGGTGTAGTCGCTCAGGGCATCAGTATTCATATTCACGTAGTAATCGCTGATCCCTGCGGGAATAACGTCGAATAGCAAAACATCGGGAGTAACTTTGTCCAGCGCTTCAGGGTCAGTAGGTCCACGCGCTTCACATTGGTCGGCAATAATGTAGTAGTACCTTCCGGCATTCATCGCCAGACTTTGACTGGAAAACAACAAACATAAGCAGCAGAACAATAGGCGCATGTGTACTCTTTGCGTGAACAATAATTTTCGGCGTCCATTTTCATCGGAATGGCAAAGAATAACAATTAAAAAAGGGCATCAGTTGATACCCTTTTTAGCGCTTATTACATAGTTATTGTACTATGTCTGGCCCTGTTTTGGAGGCCGTGACTGCCACGGCCTTTGTGAGGCCGCGTGTTTGTGCAAAGAGACGGATTAAGCACCTTCGGTCGCAATAGAATGGAGAAGCTTTACGCTTGCTGATCTATAGGCGCTTTGCGCTAGTGGTAATGCTAAAAGGCAGTGCTGTTTATGGTCTTAGGTCAGGTGGTTACTGATTGATAGAAAGATGCTGGCAGTGCAGATGCACG
>NZ_JBHRSW010000051.1:0-943 GCF_042646125.1 Agaribacter flavus | reverse complement strand
GAAAACGACGAAAATATGAGACGAAAGAAAGTTACAAATGGCAACGTTCGTCCGAAGAAATGAATAATCGATTTTCAGGTGTGATGGAAAAAATCATCACCGTTTGTGACCGTGAATCCGACATATTTGAGTATATTGACTACAAAACAACACATAACCAGCGCTTTGTAGTGAGAGCAAAGCATGAACGAGCAGTTAATGCCAAAGGTGAAAAGCTAACTCCCTACATTGAGAGTCAATCCAGTATAGTCTCATACTCAGTTCATATACACCAAAAGGGTGGTCGAAAAGCGCGGGTTGCAAAAGTAGCCGTTCGCTTTGCGAGTATCACGCTTTATCCGCCTAAAAAACACAAAAAACTTGGAGGCAAAAGTTTATTTGTAATCAGCTGCAATGAAATAAACCCACCAAATGGCACAAGTCCATTATCGTGGAAGTTGTACACAAGTGAGCCAGTAAACAATGCATATGATGCATTGAGTATAGTCCGATTTTACGAACTAAGATGGCGCGTCGAAGAGTTTCATAAAGCATGGAAATCAGCAGGTACACAAGTTGAGTCATTTCGCATGCAGACGCGCAATAATCTCGAAAAAATCATTGTGATTACAGCGTTCATTGCAGTGAGGCTTCTCCAACTAAGAGAGCTTATTGGAGACAGAGATAAAGCAAAGTCAACAAGTTGCGAACAATATTTCAGCGCTCTTGAATGGAAAATATTATGGGCAAAGGCAGAAAATAAAAAGGTACCAACAAGGCCTCCTTCACTCCATTGGGCGTATTATGCGCTTGCCAAACTAGGTGGGTGGTACGATAGCAAACGAACCGGAATTGTTGGCTGGGATTCCTTATACAAGGGTTGGTTTTCGTTAACCCAAATGCTTGATGGGGCTGTTTTTATGCAATCTCAACTAAATGAGATGTGATCAAGAGACAGCTGTCA
>NZ_JBHRSW010000050.1:0-61905 GCF_042646125.1 Agaribacter flavus | reverse complement strand
GTAGTGTGGGGATTCCCCATGTGAGAGTAGCACATCGCCAGACTCCTAATCTAGACACAAGCCCCAGCCCATGCTGGGGCTTTGTTGTTTTTAGGACCCATCATCGTTCTAATCTCACTTTTATCAATCAAAATATCCTAGGTTTTTTGACCCAGATCAAGTAGTATTCATGGCTGTTTTTTATGATTAAACAGAGGGTATAGCTTTGGCTGATAACGGCGAATTTAAAGAAGTTTTTAATTGGTGGTACTTTTTTGGCATAGTTGCAGCGCTCGTTGCTTTTCCTTTATTACATATCATTGCGGGTTGGTATGTTTTCTTTTTCAGCAATTAATTAACACTTAAATAAAGGGAAACTACGTGTCATCTAAACTAATAAAGGATGCGATAACCACTATACCTGATTACCCAAAACCAGGCATTTTATTTCGAGACGTAACCAGTGTTTTGCAAAAACCTGAAGCTTTTCAAGCTTGTATTGATTTATTAAAAGCCGAGTTTGGAGGTAAGGGATTTACGAAGGTCGTTGGTACTGAAGCAAGAGGTTTTTTGTTTGGCGCCCCATTAGCGTTGCAGTTAGGGATAGGCTTTATCCCCGTGCGTAAGCCTAAAAAATTGCCTCGAGACGTAATCAGTGAATCATATCAACTAGAATATGGAACGGATGTATTAGAGATTCACAAAGACGCCATTGAATCCGGTGATAAGGTTCTTATGATTGATGACCTACTAGCAACGGGTGGGACTATGATTGCGACTGCGAATTTAATTCGCCGCTTGGGCGGTGAAGTGGCACATGCTGGATTCGTTATTTCTTTACCTGATATCGGAGGTGAAGAAAAACTACTAGAGGCAGGTATTACTCCCTTTACCCTTTGTGCTTTTGACGGCGACTAAACGTCTTTATGAGTTATCAAGTTTTAGCTAGAAAATGGCGTCCAAGCACTTTTTCTGAATTGGTTGGGCAACAACACGTTGTTGATGCAGTGACTAATGCGCTTGAAAATAATCGCCTTCATCACGCATATTTATTTACAGGTACCAGAGGCGTTGGCAAAACAACTATTGCTCGCATTTTTGCGAAAAGCCTAAATTGTGAGACAGGACAAGGCGCCAATCCCTGTGGAATTTGCAATACCTGTGTGGATATCAATGATGGGAGGTATGTTGATTTACTTGAAATTGACGCAGCTTCGCGCACAAAGGTTGAGGATACGCGAGAGCTTCTAGACAACGTGCAGTACAAACCTACTCGGGGTAAATTCAAAGTCTATCTAATTGACGAAGTGCATATGTTGTCGAAGCATAGCTTTAATGCTTTGCTAAAAACTCTCGAAGAACCACCTCCACATGTTAAGTTTTTATTAGCCACTACTGATCCACAAAAGCTACCTGTTACAATACTGTCTCGGTGCCTTCAATTTAATTTAAAAGCTTTGAGTATCGAGCAAATTCAAGGGCAGTTAGAACATATTTTGCTACAAGAGCAGATTAGTGCTGAAGGCAACGCGCTATACCAGCTTGCTAAAGCGGCAAACGGAAGTATGCGAGACGCCTTAAGCTTGACAGATCAGGCTATTGCGCAAGGCAACAATGCGGTAAATAATAAGGTTGTCATGACAATGCTTGGTTTGCTCGATAGAAACCAAATCTTAAAACTAGCTAAAGCAATCTGTGAGCGCAATGCACCTGAAGCTATGCATCAACTAAAACTTATTTGTGATGATTCGCCAGATTATGCGCAAGTCCTTTCTCAATTAATGGCTACATTCCATCAGCTATGTTTGACTCAACTAGTGCCTGAAGTATGTAAATTAGACAACACCTCACCGAAAGCAATATATGTACTTGCTAACGCTGTCTCAGAAGAGCATGTACAAATGCTTTATCAAATTGCGCTCAATGGTAAGCGTGATTTACCTCATGCACCGGATGCGTTTACCGGACTTCAGATGACAGTCTTGAGAATGTTAGCATTTAGTCCCGCTAAGAATATAAGCTTGAATACCGACGATTTTATTGTCAAATCTCCATCGCCAGATGCAACTGTACTTGAGAGCAAAAAAAATATTGCGCAAGAGCAGAAAGTACATGAAACGATTAATGTAAACAGTGAGAATCCTACAGAAGTATTGTCAGAAGGCGAGCAAGCAGATAGTGAAGTAGACAATTTTGACGAGCAAAACGTAGCGCAACATATTCACGCAGAGGAAGTTGTACAGACAAACACAGGATCTATCGAGCCAAGTCACATTCCTGATGTAAGCGTTGGAGCGACACTCGAAGACACCATGGCGAAAATGGCCTTGTTTGACGAATTAAACACGATTGGTGAGAGCGAGGAAGAAAATACTTCTGTAAAAAAGTCTGAAACAGAGATGCATCCTCCTCAGAGCAGTGCAGCGATCCCGAAAGAGTTTAAGCAATCTGTTTCAGACATTAGCGCGCGTCTAGATTCTGGAGAAAAGCTTACGCAAGCTTCGCAAGTTGACGATTGGAGCCATTTTGTCGATGAACTAGGTGTACGAGCACTTTCTAGGCAATTGCTACTGCATTCTGAAGTTATCTCTTTTGACGATGCGTTAACGATAAAAATATCAGAGCAAGATCAACACCTGAATGTTGAAGCAAACGTCAAGACAATAGAGCATGCATTAGAGAACAAATTTGGCAAGCCTATACCTCTGCTAGTTACTTTGCAGGATGTAGAAAAAACACCCTATGAAATTCAAACAGATATTAACGATATGCGCCTTCAACACGCTAAAGAGATAGTCGAGTCAAACGAGGCAATACAAGAATTAAAAAAAGCATTTAATGCTGAAGTTATTCCCGGCTCAATAGAGCCCAGATAGGAGAGAATTATGTTTAAAGGTGGCATGGGCAATATGATGAAACAAGCCCAGCAAATGCAAGAAAAGATGAAACGCGCGCAAGACGAGCTAGCGAATTTAGAAGTGACAGGTGAATCGGGTGCAGGCTTAGTTAAAATCACTATGACATGTAATCACAATGTTCGTCGTGTTGAAATTGATGAGTCGCTAATGGATGATGATAAAGAGATGGTTGAAGATTTAGTAGCCGCTGCGCTCAATGACGCAGTGCGTCGTATTCAAGAGGCCTCACAGGAAAAAATGGCAGCAGTCACTGGTGGTATGGGCTTACCTCCGGGTTTTAAAATGCCGTTTTAATATTGGATTTGTTTTTGTGTATCAACATCTTAACAGGACATTGTTTAATTAAACGACTTGCTAATTGTTATGTATAAAGTGTGACTAAAATTAAGCGATACGAATGATATCTAGCCCACTAATTGAAGAGCTAATACAATCCTTAAAGTGCCTGCCAGGGGTAGGGGCAAAAAGTGCACAACGCATGGCTTTCAACTTGCTCGAACGCAATAGAGATGGTGCTTTACGTTTAAGTCGAACCTTGCACGATGCTATGGAGCATGTAAGCAATTGTGAGCGCTGTAGGACCTTTACTGAATCAAACATTTGTCACATATGTGCTGATCCCAGAAGAGCCGAAAGTGCGCAGATTTGTGTGGTTGAATCGCCGCAAGATGTACTTGCTATCGAGCAAACGCTTCAATTCCAAGGAAGGTACTTCGTGTTGATGGGGCATTTGTCACCCATTGATGGTATTGGCCCAAATGAGCTTCACTTGGATATGCTACAACGTAGGTTAGAAGAAGAAAAAGTTGACGAGGTCATTCTTGCGACTAACCCGACGGTAGAGGGAGAAGCAACGGCACATTATATCTATCAAATGTGTCAAAAATTGGGAGTCAACGCTACGCGAATCGCGCATGGTGTGCCTGTGGGCGGCGAGCTTGAATTCATTGATGGCAATACCTTAATCCACGCGTTTACTGGTCGGCGAAAATTCTAAACGCTATGTGCGTGTAAGGACATCGTCCTTTTAAAATTAAATCTTACTTTCCCTATTGAAAAATAATCTTAATGTCCACAGATATAGTGAGCATTAAGTTAGTCAGTAATTCAATAGGAGATACTTGGCAATGGCTGAGACTGTCCAACACGAAACACACGGTTTTCAAACTGAAGTAAAACAACTGCTTCAGCTAATGATTCATTCATTATATTCAAATAAAGAAATATTTCTCAGAGAGTTGGTCTCAAATGCTGCAGATGCAGCGGATAAGTTGAGATTTAAAGCGCTCTCTAACAATGACTTGTATGAAGGTGATGGTGAACTTAGGGTTCGATTAAGCTTTGACAAAGATGCAGGTACCTTGACAATTAGTGACAATGGTATCGGTATGACAAAAGACGAAGTCGTCAAAAATCTTGGCACTATTGCCAAGTCTGGAACCGCCGAGTTTTTCAGCCAGTTATCAGGTGATCAAGCAAAGGACTCTAGTCTCATAGGTCAGTTTGGTGTCGGTTTTTACTCTGCTTTTATTGTTGCTGACAAAGTGACGGTTAACACAAGAGCAGCCGGCCAATCTAGCACAGACGGAGTACAATGGGTTTCAGAAGGCGAAGGCGAGTTTTCGGTCGCTACGATTGACAAAGCCGATCGCGGTACAGAGATCATTTTGCAGCTGAAAGAAGATGAAAAAGAATTCTTAGATGCTTGGCGCTTGCGTTCGATCGTTACAAAATATTCTGATCATATCAGTATACCTGTAGAGCTATGGAAAGACGAAGTACCTGAAAGCGAAGGCCCTGACGGCGAAAAAATACCTGCAGAACCTGGAAAATGGGAAGCCGCTAACAAAGCGACCGCTCTCTGGACTCGTGATAAGTCTGACGTGAGTGATGATGAATATAAAGAATTTTATAAGCATATTTCTCACGACTTTGCTGACCCGATAACATGGTCGCACAACAAAGTCGAAGGAAAAACAGAATATACCAGCTTGCTGTATATTCCGAGCAAAGCCCCCTTTGATTTGTGGAACAGAGAACAGAAAAACGGACTTAAACTCTACGTGCAGCGAGTATTTATTATGGATGACGCTGAACAGTTTATGCCGACATATTTACGTTTTGTGAAGGGCTTGCTAGATTCAAATGACTTGCCACTAAATGTTTCACGCGAAATCTTACAAGACAACAAGATCACGCAAGCTATTCGACAAGGCTGTACCAAGCGTGTATTGACTATGCTTGAGCGCATGGCCAAGAACAAGCCGGAAGAGTACAAAGCGTTTTATGGCGAATTTGGTAATGTGTTAAAAGAAGGTCCAGCAGAAGATTTTGCGAATAAAGACAAAATTGCTGCATTACTGCGTTTTGCATCTACGCATAACGAAGGTAATGATACCGATGTTGCATTGTCTGACTACATTGAACGCATGAAAGAAGGGCAAGACAAGATATATTTTGTCACAGCGGATTCTTATCAAGCTGCACGTACTAGCCCTCATTTAGAAGTGTTCCGCAAAAAAGGCATTGAAGTACTATTGCTTGGCGAACGCATTGACGAATGGATGATGAGCCACCTGACTGAATTTGATGGTAAGTCTTTCCAATCTGTCGCAAGCGCTGATATTGATTTAAGTGATCTGGACGACGAAGAAACGAAGAAAGCCAAAGAAGAAGCAGAGAAAGCAGTTGAAGGTGTCCTAGAGCGCATTAAAACTGCATTGGGCGAAAAAGTAGAAGAAGTTAAATTCACTCATCGTCTGACAGATTCACCCGCGGTCATTGTTGCCAGTGAAGACAGTATGTCTACACAGATGGCTAAGTTATTGAAGTCTGCTGGGCAACAAGCGCCAGAGCCGAAGTATCACTTTGAGCTAAACCCAGAGCATGATTTGGTTAAATTAGTCGCAGATGTCCAAGATGAGGATCAATTTGGCCAATGGGCGAATGTGTTATTTGATCAAGCAGCATTAAGTGAACAAGGTAGCTTAAAAGACCCTGCTAGTTTTGTGAGCAACCTAAATAGCCTCCTTAGTGCTTTAACAAAATAACTATGCCATCTAGGGTTTATTAACCCTATAAAGTATCAAAAACCCAAGTATGTTTCATATTTGGGTTTTTTACTTGTCTGAGGATGAAATTGGAATTGCTGAATAGTTTCAAACCACAAGCAAGATCAGCGATTAAGCCCGGCATGTTTACCTAGTGGGTGAGTTTACTGAGTAAATGTTTTTTTCTTGCGTCTTCCAATTTATTTAAAGCTTGTTCCACATTTTTGTCCGCCATAAAATCAGTAAATATTGTAGTGGCAGAATTAGCCATATCAGCGTTAGTGTCTCGGTCAAAAAATTGCGAAACGCCTTCGGCCTTGGACAATAAGTTTTGTCCTTCTGTGATAAAATAATTCTTGTTCATAGGTTTACTGCCTCTAATCGGAGAAATCATCGTAGTGGCTTCATTTAGTTTTCCTAAAAACTGCTCGTCGGTAAGGGACACGATGACTTTTTCAAGTGCTTCATCCATTTGTGCATAACTCGGCACCATGAACAAATCAAGCGGGGCTTCCTCGTATAACGGTACGCCTGAATTTATTTCAGGAAAGGCTGAAAAGCGGAAATCTTCTTCAAGAGTAGTCGGCAGGTTGCTGGCAAAAAAGTTCCCTATCAGGGTCATGCCTGCTAGTTTATGGTATAAAAAAGGCATTGCTTCAGACCAATTCCACCCCTTGAATCTATCTGTAAAACAACCTTTATCTAGTAATTCTCGCCATCGTTCGAATACTTCTCGTACCTCACTAGACTGGAATGAATGTTCGCCTAGTAATAGCTTTTGATGAAATTCAAGGCCGTTTATACGTAAATTCAAATAGTCAAACCAAGCAGCTGATGTCCACTTGTTTTTTGCGCCAATAGTAAAAGGAACCACGTCATTCTTAAGCAGTGTTTCGCAAATACTGACTAATTGTTCCCAAGTATTGGGCGGACTTAGATTGAGTTGTTGAAAAAGAGAGTGGCGATAATATAAGCCCCACTGGTAATATGATGCAGGGATGGCATATTGCGAATTATCTCTGGTAATAGCATGAGTAGCACTTACGCTAAACTTGTCATGCAAACCATATTTATTCCAAATAAAGCTGAGATCTGTGACTTGATTCTTATCGACAAGTTGAAACAATCGCTGTCCCGCTTGCCAAGTGACGATCTGTGGTCCAGACTTTTCTTTTAACCATTGGCTTAAAGATTGCTTAAAGTCGGTGTCTGACAAAAATTTGATGTTGATATTAATGTCAGGGTTATTTTGTTCAAAGTCTTTTTCGTATTTTACAAATAGTGCTCTGTGATCGCTTGAGGTGGTGAGCACCGCGATATCAATGGGATTAGCGAATACTTGAAAGGAACTCACAAAGTTAATCAGCGCAATTGGTATCCATCGAAGGCTTTTTTCAAAGTGTGAACTAACTTGTTTGGGCATTACTGGTAGTCCTCAATATGGATTGAATTTTCAAAAAATCCATTTTGAGTATTCCGTGTAATACGAGGTAAATATGAACCTAAGAAAGAAGCTTAGTATTGCGTCCTTCGCTGTTGTCACTATCACCTTATTTGTATCTCAGATAATTGTTGCAGCTATCAATCATTTCAAATTGCAAGAAGAGATGACACAAGCTGCTAATAATACATCGACAAGATTGGGCGTAACATTAACAGATTCGATGTGGAACTATAATGTTGCGAGCTCCAAGCAGATAGTCAGCGTTGAGCTAGGCACCAATGACTTGATTGGTGTGAAGGGCTTTAATCGCGAAGGCGAGCTGTTATTTGAGATATATTGGGATGAAAAAACAAACCAAGCAGTAGACTCACCGACCAATACTGAGGTGTTTCTCACGCTAAACAGAGCTATAGAGTATTTAGATCAGGGTGATGCCATTAAGGCGGGGAGTATTGAATTATATTTTAGTCATAGCGCGTTAGATGAGGCATTGCTAGAGCTCGTCTTTACTGGCGTTTTGCAACTCTTGCTGTTGGGAAGCGTGCTTGTTGTGTTTTTAAATTTCTTTGTTGTCAAGCTGGTGCTCAAACCGCTTGATGAAATTAACTTACGTCTCAAAGATATTGCTGATGGCAATGGTGATTTGACTAAACGATTGACGATTGATAGAGAGGATGAGTTAGGTAAACTAGCAGATTACATCAATCGGTTTATTGATGATATTCATGCTGTGATCACAGAAGTCGTCGTCGTTGCGCGTACCTTAGATGGCAGTGCTATGGCCAGTCAATTTAATGCCGATCAGCTCAATCAGCAAGTCAACGCTTTAAACACAAAAGTAGATAGTATCTTAGAGACAGTCGATACCTTAGAAGCAACGGCATTGGATGTTGCCGAACAAGCCGCTGCGTCATCTACAACGACCACGAATACGAGTTCTTTGGCATCGAGTGGTTTGCAAAAAGTACACGGTGTAGTTGAGATGATAAAACAACTTGCGGGAAATATGCAGGACTCGACGACCAAGACAGAAATGCTCGAGAAACACTCGCAGTCGATTGATACGGTCATCCAAGTTATTAAAGACATCGCTGAACAAACAAATTTACTTGCTTTAAATGCGGCAATTGAAGCCGCAAGAGCAGGAGAACAAGGAAGAGGGTTTGCTGTTGTCGCAGATGAAGTTCGCACCTTGGCACAACGAACACAGGTATCGACAGGGCAAATTACCGATATCATTACCACTTTGCAGCAACAATCAAAAGAAACACTCAATATCATGCAGACAGGTCAGGAAATGGCGTTTGAAAATGTCGAGTCGGTGAATGACACTGAGAGAACATTTGAGGAAATTCAAAGTTCAATTGTGGGTAATTTGGAGGGAGCCAAAATTATCGCTCGTGAAACTGATGAACAAAAGAATAATCTTCAGCAAATCAAGGCCAATATTGAGGTGATTAAAGATACAAACGAACAAACTCTCGATGTGGCGAAGCAGAGTTCAGATGTAAATAAAGAGATCGTCAGCATGAGTCGTCGCGTTTTTGAGCTGGTTGAGCGATTTAAAGTGGAAGAATCCAGCAAAGACTGCACTTTTTAGCTGTTTTTCACTTGTTAAGCGGCAGTCTAAGCTGTACAGTTTCACCATTTTTAATTATTGGTTGGAGGACGCTTAATGCGCATCATTCTTCTTGGCGCTCCAGGTGCCGGAAAGGGCACGCAAGCCCAGTTTTTGATGAACAAATTTGGAATACCACAAATTTCGACAGGTGACATGCTCAGAGCGGCAATTAAAGCTGGAACAGAGCTGGGTTTAGCTGCAAAAAAGGTCATGGACGCTGGTCAATTAGTTTCAGACGATTTAATCATTGGTTTGGTAAAGGAGCGGATTGCACAAAGTGATTGTGAAAACGGGTTTTTGCTGGACGGTTTTCCGCGTACTATTCCGCAAGCTGACGCAATGAAAGACGCCAACATTAGCGTTGACTACTGCATTGAATTTGATGTGGCTGATGATGTTATCGTAGAACGCATGGCGGGCAGAAGGGTTCATCCTGCTTCTGGTCGAGTCTATCACACCATTTACAATCCCCCAAAAATTGACGGTAAAGATGACGCAACAGGCGAAGATCTTATTGTACGTGATGATGATAAAGAAGAAACAGTAAGAAGCCGCTTGGCTGTATACCATGAACAAACGAAGCCTCTTGTTGATTACTATCAAAATGCTGCTAAAGAAGGTCTGTGTCAGTATACAAAAATTGATGGAACAAAAGCAGTGAGCGATGTGAGCGCTGAGCTGTCTGCAATAGTCGCTTAAGCGTAAAGCGTATTCCTCGTACTGGAAACATATTTCTAGTACGAGAAATTACCTAAGAAAATGAGTTTTAATAGAAAATCAACGCCACTCAAGCTCTATCATCAGTTTGTCGTCACGCACATTTGTACCGCACATTTCATCATAAGGGGTCGTTTGTTTTAGGAAAATTTTATCAAAATGCTGACCAGAGACTTGTTCTCGTATGTCTGTGATTGACTGAAATGACGAGGTGTTTCGGTAACTGTCTCGTAAATACGAACGCGCTCTATCACTCCCAATGCCTGCTATATACATTCCACCTTCAATTGACTCGATAAACAGATTCATAGTAAACCTCTTTGTTGTGTGAGTAAAAAATGTACAGATGTACAATTAATTAATAGACTTAACGACAAAAAGATCAACTTGTTTAGTCTATTTTCCACCAGTGGTTTCTGACAACGATGATCCCTAATTCTTCGAACATTGTTTTCAAGTGCCGTCTGTCAGCTGAATTTAAAAATTCACCAATGCTAATATTTTCTTTATCATTGACAAGTGTAACTTTAGGCATGCGCCAATTATGCTTAGTCTCAGTGTATTCAATATACAAATTCTTTTTATCAAGCGACTGAGTAAGTTGCTTTTTACCTGTGTATTCCTCAAGTACCAAACGATCGTTAAAAATGACAAGGCTTTGGTGGTCGTAAGTTTTTCTGCATATTCTGTAGATTAAAAAAGCGAATAAAGAAAACTCAATACCAGCAAAAGGCAAGATTAACCATACTCCGACTGTTGCCCACGCAATTGCAATCGCCCCCATCGCAACAAAAATAGTTAGAATGAGAATTTTAGTTTGTTGCCAGCTGGCTGATTTATTTGGCATAAGATCAATACGAACATGATCAGATTGCAAAGTTTTAATGACCATAAAGTTATACCTTAGGTATAATCTAGCTCATTTAAGCGTTAAGCAGTAATGGCGTTAAGGTGAAATGACTCAACTTATACAACACATTAACTTGCATAAGATCAAGTTATCTATTTTCTTGTTGTGGTTACTCGTATTGTTTATGCAGGCAGATCTTAGCCAGTTACTTATGGAGTACGCAGGGTTTTTGATACTGGGTATCGCGGGTGCTGTTTTCGCAAATTCAACGGGTGCAGGCGGTGGCGTCGTTTTCGTTCCGTTCTTCAATCAAATTGGTTTGGACAATATGACTATTGTCGCGACTAGTTTTGGTATTCAGTGTTGTGGAATGACAGCCGGGGCGATAACGTGGTGGAAACACTATCGTTCATCTCACCTGCAAGATGAACAGTGGCAAGACCTTGGCAAAGCACTAAAGTACTCAGTGCTGCCTTCAATAATAGGCATCGTATTCGCGCAGTATCTGTTGCATGATTTCGGTTCTCATGTTGCAGAGGCTTTACACCTTTATTTTGGCTTGTTTTCTATTCTATTAGCCTGTTGTATTTACATGTCAGTCCCCTTGCTAAACCGACAAACTATCCGCTCAAAAATTATATTGATAGACAGCACACTGCTTGTCGTGATTGCTATGACTGGTGGTGTTATTACAGCATGGCTGTCTGTTGGCGTAGGTGAATTAATCGCAGTTTATCTCATTTTGAGAGGATTCAACGTGACTTTCTCTATTGCCGTGGCGGTAATATTGAGCGCTTTTTCTGTATGGGGCGGAGTGTACTATCACGTCAGTGCCTCACAGGCTATTTACTGGGATATCGTATTATTTGCCGGCGCAGGTGCTGTGATCGGCGGTCTAGTCGCAAAATATCTTGTATTGTTTTTTTCTCCTGTTCGCTTAAAAATATTTTTCGCTACATGGATAATGATAATGGGTGTGGCTGGCTTGCCCATTTGGTAAATAAGCTGAATTCGGGATAAGCAGCTCCGTCCAGCAGCGCCTTAGATACCGATCTCTGTGTTGCTCAAGCATGATATTCAGCTTGAGGTCAATACTGGATAGTGAATTAAATAAACAATAAATTTTATTGCTTGCAGAGTTGTTGTGTCGAGTTCAGGTTAACGATACATACAAAGAAAATCTATTTGGGCGTCCTGCTCGATAGCAATAAGACACCCTTGTCACATTGATTTATCACATCATTTCGGTGACAAATGCGATCACGGCAAGCAGCACAAAGCCAATAACCATTCTATATGTTAACGTAGCCGCGTTAGCGCCCTCATTGACGTGCATCTTAGGCACGAGACTTTTGACAGAGACTAATGTCTGCTTAGCCAAGGCTAAAATGTTGTCGGTCGCGCTGTGCAGTGCTTGTCCCAGTCGAGGCAGTACTTTTCTGTATAGCCATTCGGTGTCTAAGTTGACTGAGCGTAATTCTGGCGGATACAAACCCTGTTTGTTAAGCCAAACAAAAGCAAGAGCGGAAAAGAACAGTAATTGCAGTTGGGTGAGCACATGGGTCACATCATAAGGTTGATAGGCGTTTTCCCAAGGTAACAAGTGATACACCAACCACGGGAAACAACCAAAAGCGATACACAGTGCAGAAGCGATGCCCATTGCAAAGAGCATATTTGCTGGCGCTTCTTTAGGACGCATACCCGAGTCATGCGCAAAAAATGCAAAGAACGGGATTTTTATCCCTGCATGATGAAATACACCTGCAGATGCAAACAACAGCATTAGCCAGAGATAGTCGTGACCTGCTTCTATCATTGCAGCCATCACCATACTTTTACTGATGAATCCACTGAATAGCGGGAAGGCAGAAATTGAGGCTGCTCCAACGACACAGAATAGTGTCGTCTTGGGCATTGTTTTGTACAAACCACCTAAGTCAGAGCCATTCACATGACCTACACGAGTCAGCACCGCGCCCATTGTCATAAACAGCAAGCCTTTAAAAATAACGTCGTTAAACGCGTGTGCAACTGCGCCATTTAGTGCTAAAGCAGTACCAATGCCTATTCCACAGACCATAAACCCAAGTTGATTTATCAAGCTGTATGCCAGTACTTTTCTCAAGTCATTTTCGATAACTGCATAAAATATTGGGAAGCAAGTCATTGCGGCGCCAATATAAACCAGCAAATCCTCTCCGGGGAAGGTTCTCGCCAACATGTAAATCGCCACTTTTGTCGTAAAAGCCGATAAAAATACAGTGCCAACGGGAGTGGCTTCTGGGTATGCATCACTTAACCAAGTGTGTAAAAATGGAAATGCAGCTTTAATACCAAAGGCAAACAAAAATAAGTACGACGCGTTTGTGCCCAAACCAACATAATCGATATCATATGAACCCACATCGTAGAAGTGCATAATCGCAGCGATAAGTAAGGCAACACCCGATAGAATCTGTATTATCAGATACCGAATGCCGGCGTGGAGTGAGGCCTGCGTTTTTCTTGCAAAGATTAGGAAAGCACTGGTAACAGCGAGCAATTCCCAAAAAATAAACAGCGTAATGAAATCACCGGCAAAAACTGCTCCAACGGCGCTGCCAGCGTAAGTCAAACCTGAGATTAGTTGCAATTTGTCTTTTAGGTGCATGGCGTAAATTAGACAAATGGTGCAGGCAATATGGAACAAATAGGCAAACATTAGACTGAGTTTATCAACATCCATGATCTGCAAACTATACACATGTAATTGCCAACTAATATTGGCAGTGTTTTCGCCTGATAAATACAGTAGTACCCCATTAACTATAGGGACAAGAATAAGAAAATATCTAAACTTGTGGGGAAGTATGGCAGCAAGTAATGCCGCTATGAAAAACGGTAAAAATGCTGGAAAGACATATTCAATCACACATTCTCTCCCGAATTATCGTTTTGCGTGCTCTCTTGAACTGTATTGTTTTCGCTGCGATCATCATAATAGTTTTCATCTCTCATCACAGCCTTTCGCATTATTTTGGCGAGTACCACTAGTACGACACAGGCGATGAAACCGTATAGTGCATAAAATGTCGGCACTTTCTCAAAATCGACATAGACATGTCGATGTACAATAAAATCTAGCACCACGAGAAGCACACAAAGGGCATAAAACGCTAGCATCATTATTTTGATATTTTGGGGTTTATCAAAAAAATCAGTTTGGTTGTCTATTTGTTTATTTTTTGCCATATCTGACCTTACTGCCCAATTAAGGTTTGTGAGAGTGTGTAAAACACCGAAGGGTCGAAAAATAAATACAGTGTAATCAAAGTTGGGATTGCCATACCTATTAAACAAGCGGTTGGCGCTTCTTTAATTGCTGTCTGTGACTCTGTAGGTGAAACAAAAAATGCTTTTAATGGGATACTCAACAAATAGAAGATGTTCAACATCGAACTGATGCTAAGTGTAATGAGTATTATCCAGTAAATTAATTGGCTACCTTCAAATTGAATACCACCCGAAAGCAAATACCATTTACTCCACATACCACCAAAAAACGGTAGGCCGATAATACTGAGTGTGCCGATAGTAAAAACACCGAAGGTAAACGGCATTTGTCGTCCTAATCCATTCAGTTGACTGACGTACTTTTTATGTGTCACAACCAGTATCGCGCCGGCTGCAAAGAATAGCGCAATCTTAGCAAATGCATGCATGGCGATGTGCATACTTGCACCCACAATTGCGAGTTTATTAGCAATCAGTGCGCCTAATACAATGTAACTGAGTTGACTGATAGTCGAGTAGGCCAATCGCTCTTTTAAGTTGTCCTTAGTCATTGCAATTAGGGACGCTGCCAAGATGGTAAATGCGGGTAATAAAATTAAAAAATCGGTACTGTGCGAACGACTAATGAAGTCACTTCCAAAAATAAATACGACAACCTTGACTAGCGAAAACACACCCGCCTTAACCACCGCAACAGCGTGCAATAAGGCGCTGACGGGTGTTGGGGCGACCATGGCAGAAGGTAACCATCTATGCAAAGGCATGAGTCCTGCCTTGCTTATTCCTAATATGAAAAGTAACAGTAAGGGGAGAATATATTCGTCCGCTAAACTACCCTTGAGGATCCCGCCGTGCACAAACTCAAGAGAACCGGCGGTATACCATGTAATAATCATTGCGGGTAAGAAGAATAAGATAGACGAACCCATCAAAATGAGAATGTATTTTCTGCCGCCGCGCTTGGCTTCTCTGTTACCTGCATGTGTGACCAAAGGGTAGGTAGATACGGTTAAAAATTCGTAGAATATAAACAGAGTGAAGAGGTTTTCTGAATAGGCTACCGCCATTACACCGGCAATAGCGACAGCAAACAGAGTGAAAAATCGAGTTTGGTGCGATTCATTGTGCGCTCGCATGTAGCCTATTGCGTAGATAGACGTGGCAATCCATAGACCACTTGCAATCAGCGCAAACATCATGCCAAAGGTGTTGAAAGCAAAAGAGATGGCTAAGCCTTCAATGGGTTCTGCAAGCATGAAGCCCGCTTGACTTGCATCCTGTTGTTCACAGTATAAAAATAGATTTAGCAAGAAGAGGGAGATGGCAACAACAATTGTTACCCCTTCTCTTACATTAGGTACTGAATCCAAGCGAGAAATAAGAAAGGCACCTACAACAGGCAAGAGCATCGTTGATAGCAATACGTAAGTTAAATCCATGTTTGCTAACTTCCTAATAGAGCTTTGGCAACGGCATTCGCTGCATTAAATGGAATATCTGTAAATAAGCCAAAATACAGACAAGAGAATGCGCCTAAACCCAAAGCCAAGCCCATACTCTTTGACGCTTTTACCACATTTACATCGCCGCTTATTACATTTTGAACATGCACTTTACGCTTGGAGTTGAAGTAAAGTGCTTCTACAATCTTCCACACATAGGCGATGGCGAAGACAGAGCCTATGACGATGGCGCCCACTACTATCCATTTACTTTGCTCTACCGCTGCTTCAAGTAAATACCATTTAGTAACAAAGCCAACCGTGCCGGGTACGCCGATTAAGCTCAAACCAGCGAATACCATAGCAGCAAACGTCCAAGGCATACTCGCACCAAATCCTCTTAGCTCACTTAAAGTGGTGGAGTTGGCACGATACACAAGTATCCCAGCGCCAATGAATAGCGTTGCTTTAATCAAAGCGTGGTTAAATAGATGTAATACTGATGCTGTTAAACCTGTCTCACTGAGCAGGGCAATGCCTATAATAATATACCCAATTTGCGCAACACTCGAAAATGCCAATAAACGTTTGATTTCAAGTTGTTGCCAAGCTCGTACTGAGCCATAAATAACCCCTACGCAGCCCAGTACTAAAAGCAATTGTGGGATCAATATTTCTTTCCAATAATCAACGGGATAAAGGTCATAAAGTACTCTGAGTAGCACATAAATCGATACTTTGGTCGCGGTAGCGGATAAGAATATGCTCACGCATGAAGGGGCAAATCCATAGGCATTAGGCAACCATGAGTGCAATGGGAAAATTGCCGCCTTCAACGCCACGCCAAGCAGAATAAAAATAAAGGCGGTAACGACTAATTGCATGTCTTCGAAGGTGCCGAAGCGATTAGCGATATCGGCAATATTTAAGCTGCCTGATGCTGCATACAAAAAGCCGACACCGATTAAGAAAAATGTTGCACCGATAGTACCCAGTATCAAATAGGCAAACGATGCAGTGAGTGCTTGGCGTTTCTTACCCATACTGATTAGTGCATAGCTGGACAGTGAAGATATTTCTAAGAATACGAAAAGATTAAATATGTCACCCGTCAATGCAATGCCTAATAAGCCCAGCAGGCAAAGTTGAAATGCCGCATAAAATAGACCTACTTGGCCACTATTTATTTCACTTGGTACACTTCTAAACGTGAATATACTTGTGAGAACGGCAATGCCTGACACAATCAGCGAGACAAAAGCATTAAGTGAATCTATTTTGTATTCTATACCCCAAGGCGGGCGCCATCCGCCGAGCTCATAAATGACATGTTTGCCGTCAATAACGTCAGCAAGGATGATACCTGATAATACAAAGCAAGCGATAGATACCACAAGAGTCATCGCCCAAGCTATCGTATGCTGTTTAAAAATCGCGGTAATCGGGGCACATATTAAGGGAATAACGACCAATAAGATCGTGAGTTGCTCATTCATCCTTGTTGATCCATCTTATTAATTTCGTCTTCCTCAATACTTTCGTAGGCCTCTTTAATTCTGATAACAAGTGCAAACCCTAAAGCCGTGGTGGCAACACCGACCACAATTGCCGTTAGCATGAGTACTTGAGGTAGAGGATTGGAGTATATTTCATAGGCCGCATCCACTATGGGCACGGTGCCGTCTTTCACTTTGCCAAGACTGACGTAAAACAAAATGACAGCTGTCTGGAACATGGCAAGCCCAGCCAGCTTTTTCATTAAATTGGTTCGGCTAATTAAGGTATATAAACCAACCATCATGACAACAATAATTAGCCAGTAATTGATGTGCCCAGCGATATATTCACTCATAGAAAACCTTAGTTATTCTGGCGCAACGCGTCGAGCGAAGGTAAAGAAAAGTAAAATCATCACCGAAGCGACGGTGATACCAACTCCGAGTTCGATGACAATAATGCCGATGTGTTGCCCAGCAACTGGGTCACTCAATAGCACGCTATAGTTGAGGAAGTTGCCACCTTTCAGCATCGACACTACGCCAACACCAGCATAAAGTAACACACCTAGACTAGCGCATATCTTTAAGGCTGTTTCTGGAATGACTTTTAGCGCCGCATCTAAGCCATAGGTCAAAGCATATAATAGAATCGCACTCGAAAAAATCACGCCAGCTTGAAACCCCCCACCTGGGCTATAATCACCATGAAATTGAACGTAGAGTGCAAATAAAATAATAATCGGAGACAACCACTTTGTGACAACTCTTAGCACCAAATCATTTCCCATTTGTGCCTCCAGTACTTTTTATGTGAAGTTTTTTCCGTCTACCTAGCAGCAATAACACACCAATACCAGCAGTGAGCACAACGGTTACCTCACCGAGTGTGTCAAACCCTCTGTAACTGGCTAATACAGCGGTAACCAAGTTTGGTACACCGGTCTCCGCTTGGCCTTTTTCGACGTAGCGTTTGGCGACTTCGATATTCGGCGCACTGTTGGCGTCACCCAATTCAGCAATGTCGTGTGTGCCATATATCAGCAAGGCTCCCATTACTACACAAATCATCAGCGGCGCTGTTCTTGATTTACCTTGTGTGGTTGCTTCGTGCCCATCCTTTATTGAGGCCAAGGTGACGAGCATTAATACTGTTGAAATACCGGTTCCAACGGCGGCTTCAGTAAAGGCAACGTCAGGGGCATCCAAAACAACAAAAAGCCCCGCTACCAATAAACTGTATAAACCGAATAACATGGCCATGGCAAATAAGTGACGCGTCTTTAGTACCGCTAAAGCCATGGCGAGTAAGAACACCAATAGGACGATATTGACGATTAAACTCATTGCTTCTCCTCGTGCTCTAAGGAGTTGATATGAATTTTTTGGTTGTGCCGCAGCCCCCAGCGCCAAGCATTGTTGGCTAGAGCATATGAAGAGGCGGGGCTGGTAAAGGCAAGGAACAAGAATATAAGAACGAGTTTAGCAACGACGATGTATGCGCTGGTCTGTAAACTTAAACCCAACAAAATCAAAAAGGTACATAGGGTGTCTGTTACGCCAACAGCATGCAATCTTGCATAGGTATCAGGTAAACGAATGATGCCCATACCACCAATTAAACCAAGCAAGCAACCAATACCAATAAGGACAAAGCTAACAATGTCTAACACTATTTTTCCTCAGTATCTATTGTGTTGTCACGCTTTGAATAAGCAAAGTATTTACCACGCTCAACTAAGCGTAAAGCTGCAATAACACCCACAAAATTTAGCAGTGAATAAAGCAAAGCGATGTCGAGTAAATCGTGGCGACCGGTAAAAAAAGCAAAAATCGCCACCAAAAGTACGGCTTTTGTGCCAAACATATTGACCGCAAGTATTCTGTCGAAAACACTCGGGCCAAGTAAAGCGCGGCATAGGGCGAGTGCCATTGTTATCAATACCGCACCTGCAGCGGTTAAAAAATAAATCGTCATTATTGAGCAATCTCAATTTTAGTGATTGCGTATTGCTTAGGCATAATATTTAACATGTCACCATTTATTAGATCTTGAGCGCCTTGTTCACTCACTGTGTGGATAAGCAGGGTGTTATCGTCCATTGCAATACTTGATGAACCGGGTGTTAGCGTAATTGCATTAGCATAGAGCACTTTTGCTACATCGTCTTTGAAAGGGAGGTGAATAGTCACAAAAGTAGATTGAATGGGTTTAAACCCAAGAATCCGCGCGCAAACGTCGATATTTGATGCAATCACTTTTGTAAATAGCTTTAACAAGAATGAGAGAAAGCTGCCAGTAACAAAAAAGCTGTAACGTTCTTGATCAATCTTCAGCATTCTAGAGGTTATCCAAAGTGAAAATACAACGGAGAACAAACCAAAAGCGAGCATGAGCGGTTCAAACATACCTGAGAGCAATAACCACGTAATAACTAAAATTATCGCGAGTCTAATCGTATGTGTCACTCTTCCTCCTGTTGTTACGGTAATTGTCAGCTTTTGTTAGCAAACCCTAGTTACCATCTTAGTGTTGGTACAAATTTTTGTGTAAAAAACAAGATGTTGCATTAATGTAACAACAAGTCACTGTGCTTACAATGAAAATCGTAGCATAAAAGATATCTTTAAATCTTCCGCCTGAGTAGAAAATGCCCTTGATGTTTTCATCAAAGGGCAAGCCTATAAGGGCTATCAATTTATCGAGAAGCTATATTTTACGTAGCGGTGATAGGGTTGTGCTGGGGTTACGATATCGGCATCGAATGCGGCTTGATTTATTGCGTCCGGAAAGCCTTCAGCTTCCAAAGCAACAGCAGAATGTTTGGTTGGTAAATAGTTGCCAGTATAGACTTGAATACCAGGTTGATCGCTTGAAATATCTAATCTTAATCCCGTATTTAGATGCTTAAGTACCGCAACAAGCGATCCTGGTTTGGCGACACGATAGCATTCGTCATAATCTTTAATCGACAATACATTTGCAAAAGGTCTCTCCTCTCTAAAGTCCATTATTTCGTCAACTGGTGCAAAATGTCCCAGTGGAATACTGTTTTCATCGACGGGAATGTATTCGTCAGCCAGTACTTGAAGTGATAGCTCGTTTAAGTGCTTTGCCCCTAAGTTAAAATAAGTATGATCACACAAATTTATTGGGCAATCTTTATCAGTTGTTGCAACGAAACGCTGGGTTAAGGTGTTGTCATCATCGAGTTTATAGATGCAAGACACATCCATATTGCCCGGAAAGCCCTGATCGCCATCTGCACTGCGAATATGAAACGTGACTTCTTGGTATGTATCTTCTGCTATGACCGGAGATACGTGCCAAATACGCTTGCCCAAACCTACTGAGCCACCATGTAAAGTCTTGTTTGTTTCATTTTCGTCCAAATTATAGCGTTGCCCATTAAGTGTAAAGCCAGCGCTTGAAATACGATTGGCTACGCGTCCACATGTTGCGCCCATATACGCGCAATCGTTTAATATGTCTTCATCGGATTCGAGGTTTTCTGTTGTTTCGACAAGTGTTCCATCTGATAAAGGAAACTTAATTGACAATATACGTGCGCCAAAGTCACACAGCGTCACAGACATGCCGTTTGTATTTGTTAGTTCGACTTTGTTCAATGTGCTCATTAAACTTTTTTCCTAATTCTAAAAATATCAATGTAAAAGTATATAGACTCGAATCTGGATAGGAAATAGCGCACGCGTTTGTTTTCATTGTTGGCTTTGCAGATCGAGAGTTGGGTATGGACAGGTCGAAGATAAACAAAATAAAAAGGGCGCTCAATGAGCGCCCGACATACAGGGAAAAATAGATAGTCTTGTCACTAGGCGTCTATTAAGCGACTGCCTATTTCGATGCGTTTAGGTTTTTGCGCCTCTGGCACAATACGCTCCAAGTCAATGTGAAGGAGTCCGTTTTCCAAATCTGCGGTCAGTACTTTTACGTTATCACCTAGCTGGAACTTGCGCTCAAAATTGCGCTCGGAGATACCCTTGTGTAAAAATTTACGCTCCGCTTCGTTTTTATTCGCATCTTTTTCGGCGTTGCGGTTTCCACTGACTTTTAAGGTGTTTTCTTGAACCTCAATAATGACGTCGTTTTTCGAGAAGCCAGCGACTGCCATGGTAATTCTGTATTTATCCTCGCTGAGCAATTCAATGTTGTAAGGAGGATAACTGGTTTGTTTTTCATGTCTGCTTGCAGCATCTATCATAGATGCCAAATGATCAGAGCCAATGAATGAACGGTATAGTGGAGATAGATCGATAGTACGCATAGTCATATCCTTTTATTAATTAAGCAATATGTTAAGTAATTTGCCCCGATAACTCGGCGGCGTTGAATTTATAGCCCCTTTCGGCGACTACAATTAATAGGTATGGATGTCTTTATTTTTTTCAATAGGAAAAAATAAAAAAATTTAATTTTGGCAATGTTCTCTTTAGGTGCAGATACTCACAAAACAAAGCCTAAAAGGCATGGACGCCTTTTTGGAGTCCCATGGACGGGTCAACGACGACTTTGTTTTGTGAGTATCTGCACCTAAAGAGAACATTGCCGTAATTTTTTAAGTGCGATGAACCTTTTTAATCACTGGCACATCGCTGTGCAGGCACAAATAGTTATCTGGCGATGACTATTAGCTTTTATTATGTCTTTGTTTTAAAACAGATATTACATCAGAGAAGTTCAAGTCACTAGCTTGTAATAAGACGCATAAGTGGTAGAGCAAATCTGCTGCTTCGTTTTTTAGTTCTTCAGTATCTTTCACGGTAGCTGCAAGCGCTGTTTCGACGCCTTCTTCTCCCACTTTTTGTGCAATCCGTTTGATGCCTTTTGCATACAAGCTTGCCGTGTAGCTACTTTCAGGTGCGCTTCCTTTTCTGTCTGCGATAACTTGTTCTAATTCGGCTAAAAATCCAAAGTCACTGCTGTCCGCTTGGTTAAAACAACTTGTTGTACCTTTATGGCAAGTAGGACCATTTGCACATGCAATAACCAAAATACTATCGTCATCGCAGTCAGTGCTTATGTCTATTAAATCCAAGGTATTGCCAGATGTTTCGCCTTTTGTCCATAGACGTTGTTTAGAACGACTAAAGAACGTAACCATGTTTGTATTGATGGTTTTTGCAACTGCAGCCTGATCCATGAACCCTTGCATTAATATTTGACCTGATACCTTGTCTTGCACTATGCAAGGGATCAGGTTGTCCATTTTATCCCACGCTAAGCTTTTATAATTGTCGAGAGTTATCTTCATGATTATATTAATTCCTCATTGCAATGCTTTGTTCCCGCAACCATTGCTTTAGCTCAGGGATGGCGATAATGCCTTTGTGAAAAACCGATGCAGCAAGTGCACCATCAACATCCGCTTGCTGAAACACATCTTTAAAGTGAGACGGTTCACCAGCACCACCAGACGCAATAAGTGGTACCTCGCATTTTGTTCTCACTTTTGCTAGCTGCTCGATATCATAGCCCTTGCGAACACCATCTTGATTCATGCAGTTCAACACAATCTCGCCTGCACCACGAGTTTGTACTTCTTGGATCCAATCAATAGTCTGCCATTGCGTTTTTTGTGTTCGCTTTTCATCGCCGGTGAACTGATAAACTTCATATTGTCCAGACTCTTCATTGTAATAGCTGTCAACACCTACTACGACACATTGCTGCCCAAAGGTATTATAAAGGGCGGTGACGAGTTCTGGGTTGGCAAGTGCAGGTGAGTTGACTGATATCTTATCAGCGCCCATCTCCAATATTTTTCCTGCGTCTTCAATGGTTTTGATACCGCCTGCAACACAAAAGGGAATATCAATCACTTGGGCAATTTTGCTTACCCAACTTTTGTCCACTACTCGTTGATCACTTGAGGCCGTAATATCATAAAAAACCAGTTCATCGGCGCCAGCTTCAGCGTATTTTTGCGCGAGCGGTACTATGTCTCCGATTATCTCGTGATTGCGAAATTTGACGCCTTTTACCACCACACCATCACGCACATCTAAGCAGGGAATTATGCGTCTTGCCAGCATCTCAGCGCCTCCTCCAGTGTAAACTTACCTTCCAATAACGCCCGCCCCAGTATCACGCCTTGCACATTTGTCGGGATAAGTGCTTCGATATCTTTTATTGCGCCGATGCCTCCAGAGGCCTGCCAATGAATTTCAGGATAGCTACTGACCAACTCAGCATAGAGCGCATGGTTTGACCCTTGCAAAGTACCATCACGGCTGATATCAGTGCACAATACATGCTTAAGACCGTAGTTAGCGTAATATCCAAGTAATTCGTCGATGCTTACGCCGGAGTCTTCTTGCCACCCATGAGTAGCAACGTACTTATTGCCGTCTTCATCAATATTTACGTCAAGGGCGAGCACTATGGCGTCGGCACCGTATTTTTCAAACCATCTAGCAACGACCTCGCGCTCAGCCACCGCCAGAGAGCCAATCACCACTCTTTCAATGCCCGCATCTAGCAAGTCTTGCACATCTTTTTCGCTGCGAATGCCGCCGCCACTTTGAAAACGCATCACACCAGTGGCGACCATACTTTTTATCAAGGGTATCTGGCGCTTGCTGGTATCTTTAGCTCCAGTTAAATCGACGATGTGAAGTATTTCTGCACCTGCCTGCGCATATTTATGTACTACATCCACAGGGTCGTATGTGTATTCTGTGGTTTGTTCGTAGTCTCCTTGATAGAGCCTGACGACCTTGCCGTCTATTAAATCAATCGCAGGGATGATCATGTATATTTTTCCTAGGCTAAAGGTTCAAAAAGTTTTCGAGTAATTGGGCGCCAGCATCACTGCTTCGTTCAGGGTGAAACTGTACGCCGAAAAAATTGTCTCTGTGAATGGCAGCGGAAAATGCGCCGCCATATTCGCAACTCGCCAATGTGTGTGCATACTTTGACACTGCATAGCTGTGCACAAAATAAAAATAACTACCACTATCGATACCATTGAACAATGGACTGGGTTGCACGATTGAAATTTGGTTCCAACCCATGTGGGGTAAGCGCAGCTCACCGACTTGCATCCGTTCTACTTTTCCTGGCATTAGATTGAGGCAAGTTGTGTCTTCAACACAGCCCAAATCAGCTTCTTGTGAGCTGGTAACCATGAGCTGCATACCCAAACAGACGCCCAATACGGGTTGTTCCAAGCCCTGAATACACTCTGTTAATGCCTTGCTCTGGATGCTTTTCATGGCTACCGGTGCTGCACCCACTCCCGGTAACACGACGTGATCAGCTACTTTAATTTCGTTAACATCATCGCTGACCAACACTTTTGCTCCCAAGCGTTCGAATGCAAATTTTACGGAAGCAATATTGGCACAGCCGGTGTTGATAATAGTCACGTTCTTTTTGCGTAGTGTTTGGCTCACTATAAGGCTCCCTTTGAGCTTGGTAAGGCATCACCTTGTTTACTAATAGCTTGGCGCATAGCACGCCCAAAAACTTTAAATAAGCTTTCAACTTGGTGGTGAGCGTTACCCTCAGTGGTGCTTAAGTGAAGTGATAGCCCCATTGATTGTGCGATAGAATAGAAAAAATGCTCAACCATTTCTGTCGCCATTTCGCCTACTGTGTCACGAGTGAAATCTGCGTCAAACTTTAAGTGCGGGCGATTGGATATGTCTAGGATGCATTCAGCTCGGCATTCATCCATGGGCAGTGCAAAGCCAAACCTACCGATACCACGCTTGTCTCCGAGCGCTTTTTTCATCGCTTCACCCAAAGCTAGCGCGGTGTCTTCTACGCTGTGATGATCGTCAATATGTAAATCACCAGCGACGTGTAATTTGAGATAAAATCCAGCATGTGTGGCTATCTGGTCAATCATATGGTCAAAAAAGCCTATGCCAGTTGAAATATCCGATTTTTTATTGCTGTCTAAATTGACGTGAACATGGATGTCAGTTTCACTTGTTTTTCTCACTACATCGGCGCAACGGGCTTGTTTGGTTAGTTTTTCGATAATATCATCCCAGTTGTTATTTTTGGGGTGATATTGGATACCTACAATTCCCATGTTTTCTGCCAACTGCACGTCCGTTTCGCGATCACCAATAACAAAGGAGCGAGTAAAATCTACTTTACCTTGTTGTAAGTACCCTTTCACCAAGCCCAACTTTGGTTTTCGGCAAGTGCAATCATCTTCAGCAAAGTGAGGGCAAATTAACACATCATCAAACTTTACGCCTTGGCTAGTAAATACCGACATCATTTTATTATGCGCTAGGTCAAAATCTTGTTGGGGGAAACTATCTGTTCCCAAGCCGTCTTGATTGGATACCATAACCAGCGAGAAACCCGCTTTCTGCAAAGTCAGCAATGCTGGAATCACTTGTGGTTCAAACACTAGTTTTTCCAAGGTATCTAACTGCTTATCAACGGGAGGTTCTTCTACTAAGGTACCATCGCGGTCAATAAATAAAATAGCTTGTTGACTCATGGTTTAATTCCTTGATTCTGAGTGGTCTGCAGTATATGTGTCATTGCTAAAAAAAGTCGATATGGCGCTTAGTAAACGCTCATTTTGATGCGCGGTACCGACAGTAATACGCAAACACTTATCGAGTAGTAGTTGTTTTGATTGATCTCTAATATATAAGTTTTGACTTACTAGGTACTGCATCAATGCCGAGTTATGTTGATGCCTGAACAACACAAAATTACCTGCAGTTCCGCCTACGATAGATAAGCCCTCTATAGCAACTAAGGTTTTTGTCACCCTGTCTAACTCTGCATTCAAGGTGTTGACACGAGATTTGGTTGTTTCGAGTCCTTCGCTAGACAGTGCCTTTGTCGCTATTTGTTCTACTGGGGCAGGCACCGGATAAGGGGCAATCACTTTTAATAGGGTAGTCACAATGTCTTCTGAGGCCAACGCAAAACCGCAGCGTATGCCAGCCAGTGCAAACGCTTTTGATAAAGTTCGCAGAATGACGAGATTGCTATAAGTGGCTAGTAGTGAGGCTTGACTCGCTTGATTAGAAAACTCGATATATGCTTCATCAACAACGACTATGCCTTTGTCTTTGTATGCTTCTAATACACTGATAATATCGCATTGCGGAATTTCAGTGCCAGTCGGGTTGTTGGGCGAGCAAATAAATACCACGTTAACTTGATCTTGGTAACGGTTTACCGCTTCTACATTTAGGCTAAAGTCTGCGTTCAGTGGGACTTTTTCAACGCCAACATTGAAGGTCTCGGCACTAATTGCATACATACCGTACGTGGGAGGGCAAATTAATACACTGCTTTTTCCAGGTTGGCAGAATGCTCTGATAACTAGTTCTATGCCTTCATCAGCCCCGCGGGTGGCAATAATTTGTGATTTTTTTAGGCCAGAGTATTGTGCATAGGCTGCAAGCAGTCCTGCGGGTTGACAATCTGGATAGCGATTAAACAAGGTATAGTCTATTTCTGTTGCGCTGGCTTCCGGTGCTTCATTTGCATTGAGCCATAGCTGTTCGCCATTTGCCCCTTCTGATGAAAATAAACGACGAGCGGATTGATAGGGCGTTAATTTACGAACGTAATCATTCGTAATATTTGACAACCAAGTATTACTCATTTCCTTTCTCCAATGCTGATAAGCGCAATGCTACTGCTTGTTTGTGCGCGCCTAAGCCTTCTGCATCAGCTAGCGTCATAATCGCTGGACCAATATTTTTTATCCCTTCTTTAGTGAGTGTTTGGACTGTGTATCTTCTCATGAAATCAAGCAGTCCGAGGCTTGAGTAGTTTCTTGAGTAGCCATAAGTTGGCAATACGTGATTTGTGCCACTGGCGTAGTCGCCTGCAGATTCTGGTGACCACGCGCCAACAAATATCGAACCCGCATTTTGAAGCTGACTGACTAAATCCTCAGCGTCGGCTGTTTGAACAATCAAATGCTCTGCGGCATATGTATTGACAACTTGAACGCAGGTATCCATGCTATCACACAATATGAATCGGCTATTTTCAATTGACTGAGCGGCAATTTCTTTTCTTTCAAGTTGAGTCAATTGCTGTTCCACTGCAGCCATAACTTTATTGATTAGTACTTCATCATCACTGGCTAATACGGCTTGAGAATCAACGCCATGCTCTGCCTGCGAAAGCAAGTCTGCGGCAACAAATTCTGGATTTGCCGTTTTGTCAGCGAGTACCAGCACTTCTGACGGGCCTGCTGGCATATCTATCGCCGCTCCTCCAGCACTTTGACTCACTTGCTGTTTGGCTTCTGTCACAAAGCTGTTACCTGGACCAAAAATTTTGTCGACTTTGGGAATAGATTCAGTTCCAAATGCCATGGCTGCTATTGCTTGTGCGCCACCACACAAAAATATCTGACTGATACCACATTTGCTTGCTGCATAAATTATTTCAGGCGACAAGCTGCCCAATTCGTTAGGCGGTGAACATAAAACTGGCAGAGGGCAAGCCGCTACCTGCGCACAAACTCCTAGCATCAGTACGGTTGAGGGGAGGGGGGCTGTCCCTCCTGGAATATACAAACCCACTCTGGCAATCGGCGCATGTTTTTGCTCGCACACCACGCCTGGTTTTGTTTCTATGGTGATGTCTTGCGGGTATTGAGCTTGGTGAAATTGCTTTATATTGTCATAAGCTAAATCGATGGCGTTTTTTACGTCATCAGACAGATTAGCAATAGCTGCCTGAATGGCTTCTTCGGCCAATTTCAACTTGTTGAGTTTAGCTTTATCAAACTTTTCATTAAAGGAAAATAAGGCGCGATCACCCTGTTCCCGTACCTCTGTAATGATGCCGCGCACAGTATTTTGTAGTTGAACGCTGTCGCTCAGTGCCGGGCGAGCTAAAGCTTGTTCCTTTGCTTCCTCGCTGAGTGTTGACCAAGTAATTGACGATGGCATTGTTTACCCCATCATCTTTTCGATAGGTAGCACTAAAATCGAGCTGCAACCCAGTGCTTTGAGTTTTTCCATTGTTTCCCAAAACAGGGTTTCTGAGCTCACGACGTGAATAGCGACGCGTTCTTCGTGCCCAGACAAGGGTAAAACCGTTGGATTTTCGGCGCCAGGAAGTAAGCTTTTTACTTGCTCTAGATAGGCGGCGGGTGCGTGCAGCATAATATACTTGCTCTCTTTAGCTTGTACTACGCCATCGATTCTCGGTAGTAAGCGATTGACTAAAGATTGCTTCTCCTCACTGAGTGCTTCACCCTTTTGAATAAGCACAGCTTTTGATTTGAAAACCACGTCTTCTTCACACAGACCGTTCGCTTCAAGTGTTGCACCGGTGGACACTAAATCACAGATTGCGTCAGCCACCCCAGCACGAGGTGCCACTTCTACCGATCCAGTTAACATTACGGCTTGTGCGTTAACGTTCTTTTGTTTAAAAAAACGCTCCAACAAAAATGGATAAGTCGTCGCCACTTTCTTTCCTTCTAAAGAATGAATGTCTTTATATTCCATTTCATTTGGGACGGCAATGGATAGCCTACATCCGCCATAGTCCAAACGGCGCAAGGTAAGAAAATCAGAGGCTTTGTTTGCCGCTTGACGTTCTAGCATTTTTTCTTCGAGTTCATTTTCGCCAATAAAACCCAAATCGACTACACCATCCATCACTAGACCTGGAATATCATCATCTCGTACGCGCAAAAGGTCAATGGGCTGATTGGTGCTGTGGGCTATCAACAAACGATCGCGAATTTGAAGTTTAATGCCGATTGCTTTTAATAGGGCAATACTGTCATCGCTTAGGCGTCCTGATTTTTGTACCGCAATGCGTAATCTGGTGGAGTCGCTCATGTTTAAATTCCTTAGTATTTACTGCTATTTATTCAGCAATTCAGACGCCTAAAAAAAAGCCCCCGAAGTTTCCTTCCGAGGGCCTTGTATTTTTTGCCGACTTGGAAGGAGACAAAACCTTCCAAGCACATACCTGAAAGGTTATGTGTTGTGATGATGAGAGATTGCTTTATAAATAGTCATTCGTTCGGCTTAATATTTTATGACGCGCATAGTACCAGAGTTGTTGTGTTTTTCAATACAACTTTTAAGTATAAGTTAGGAGAGCTTAAAAAATACATGTTGGGATTATATTTGCCCTTGCCTGCCTCTTTTGTTGCAAAAACGCTGCGAATATATCCATATACGCTTTGATTTTTCATCCATAAAAAATAAATTTTGCCACAAAAGAGGCAGGCACTGCCAAGTATAATCCCACCGTGTTAAAAAATCTTAGAACAGAATCATAAATCTTTACAAATATGATGCTCAGTAGGTTAGCTAAGATATTGTCCTTGTGCTAACGTTGTGCAGATGCGGCGAGGGGGTGCAGTGAATAATCCATTTTCTTCAATTTCTAAAAAATTCAAATCGGCAATTCGCGAAAAAGCAATAAGTCGAGCTAAGACTCGTATTATTATCGCAAAAAGCAAACCTGAAGATTTTTCTCCAGATGAACTGGAAGTTATTGTTCAGGAAGAAGAAAGTAAAATTTACGCTTCTATTCGTGAAAAAGGGCTGTTGGCGGTACTCGCCATTTTAGGTATTAATATTTTCGGTTAAGTGATGAATAAGCTGATTAACATTGTACTCTCGGGTTTATTGTGGCGTAGATACAAATTTTTAATTGTGAGTTTGGTTTTACTTATTGTCTCTTTAGTCGTCGTTGGCCAAGTGCATAAGGACTATGTCGAATTTGCTCAGGCCACTGACAATACCAGTAGCCTCGGTATGTCTTTTGTCGTGAAATGGGGGGTATGGTTACTTTTAATTAGTATATTTCTCGCTGCCAACCATTTTTACAATAAACAAAAAGATAAGGCTGAAGCACAGAAATCAAACACAAATTCTGCTTTGTCAAAAGTACTCAAGTGGCGAAACGATAAACTTTATGCAGCTTCAAAGAGTTCAAGCCCGCCATCAAAAAGCAAACAAAAGACAACTGAAATAGATCCGTTCGAGCAGATTCGAACGAGAGAAAAATTGCGCTCATATGCAGATTTACTCATTGAATCAAAAGAAACTAAAGACAACTCAAATGATGGTCACCAATGACTCGGATCAGTACACCAAAGGTCAACAGACCCTAGCAATTTACAAATAGTACCAGTTGAGCATAGTTATCACGATGGAACTGTAAATAATAGATAAGGGCGTTCCAATCTTAATAAAGTGAATGAATTTGTAATTTGACGCGCTAAAAACAAGTAAGTTAGTTTGATAGCCGTAAGGCGATATAAAGCTAGCACTTGCAGCAAATGCGACAGCAAGCGCAAAAGGCATAACAGGGAGTTGCAGACTACTTGCTACTCCGTAAGCAAAGGGAAACAACAACGCGGCTGCAGCATTATTGGTGACAAATTCAGTCAATAATAGCGTCAACAAATACACAACGACTAAAGCCATTAGAGGTGAAGATTGTTTTAGTAGTGGCATCATGAAGTCTGTGAGTAAGGCCAATACGCCTGACTGCTCTAAACCTTTGGCTAAACTCAATGCGCCAACGATGACAATGATCAAGTTTAAGGGTAAATTGCGTTTAATTTCAGCTATCGAGGTGATTTTTGTTACGGTCAGAGCGGCTGCAAAAAACAATAGTCCCGTTGCCAGAGGCACAATTGATAACGCCGCTAGCGCGATCACGCCCAAAAAACCTGACCAGGTAAATATTTCTTGCTTGATACTGAGTTTGCGTTTGATGGTCTGCTCGGAAACGATAAAAAAGTTTTTATTGATATTTTCTCGTTGTAAAAAGTCATTGCCTGTCGCGAGCAAAAGAAAATCCCCAGCCTGAAGTTTTAATTCTCCAATCTTGCCAGATATGGATGCGCCATCTCGTCGAATCGCAACCACTGCGGCATCAAACAAGGCACGAAACCCTACTTCTTTAAGCGTTTTTCCAATAATAGGAGCTCGGTTTGATACGATAACTTCTGTCAGTTGTTCGCGCATCAGCCCATCGGCCTCTGCAAAAAGGGTTAAACCTTTGATGTGCTCGATGTTTTCTAAATTTTTAACATTGCCTGTAAAAATCAGTTTGTCGTCTTTCTCGACCATAAGGTCTGGCGTGACAGGTGTGATTAACTTATTTTTTCTGATGATCTCTATTAAAAATAAATCAGGTAAATCGCGCAATCGGTTTTCTTCAATAGTCTTTCCAATTAGCTCAGAATCGGCTTCAACATCTGCTTCTAATAGGTAACTGTCGTATTGCGATTTACTCCCTTGAAAGGTAGGCAATAAGGGGCTTGCTAGATACAAAAAAACACCGCATATCAAACCCGCTGTCAGGCCAAAAATAGTAAAGTCAAAAAACTCAAAGCCTTGATGTCCTTTTTCAATCAAAAAACTATCGACAATCAAATTGGTTGAGGTACCTATTAATGTGACTGTACCCCCTAAAATAGCCGCGTAAGATAGCGGGATCAGTAGTTTAGAGGCAGGGTGTAACTGGTTTTGTTTTATCGTACTAATTAAGCTGGCTACTACGGCTGTATTGTTAAGCAAGGCGGAAGAAACAAATGTAATAGAAAACAACTTAGCGAAACTACTGCGATAGGATTTGTCGAGAATTTTTCTCCCTGCGCGTTTTAGTAGAGCTGTTTTATCCAAAGATGTACTGATGGTGAGCAATAACACCAAGGTAATTAAACCAATATTCGTTGCGTTGGCAATTACGTCATCAAAATTGAGTTGTTGCGTAATGATGAGACTAAGTGTACTAGCAGCAAAAATGCCAGAGGGGCGTTTTTTAGTAAATATTAAGCCTCCCATGGTCGCGAGAAAAATTACAACAACGATGATTTGTTCGGCGTTCATAAATCCCAGTTACTAAAGTGAGCGTTAACGCTATATTATTATCCGCTTGGCTAGATTTCTCTTAAGTATCAATACTTAAAAGATCGACTAATCCTAGCTTACTTACTCTAAAATAATCGGTAAAGCAAAAAAATGAGGCCGTAAGGCCTCATTTCAAGCTCGAGTATCACTTAGAACTTACTAATATCTGCCGCTCCCCAGTGAGGGAAGTGCTTACGCACTAGGGCGTTGAATTCAAGTTCAAATTCAGAGAATGTGGCTTTATTCGCTGAGCTTTCGTTTTGAGCAATGACCATACCTGCGCCGACTGTGCCGTTAGTTAGGCGATCAATAACAATAAATGCACCTGTTGCCCTATTTTCTGAGTAGGGATCACAGGCTACATTTTGTGTAAGCTGAACATCGACCACACCGATTTCATTTAATGCCAAATGCACCGCGTCACTCTCTTCAAGTGTATTGACATCAATTTTGTGTGCTACATTGTTTACGCTGCCCGAGACTAGCTTAGTGGCAAACTTGAAGCTGTATTGTTTGTTCGGGATCATGGCCTCTTCAGACATCCACACCATATGCGTTCTGTAGCTATTTGAATGCAAGGGAAGGTTAGATGACTTGACTATCATATCACCACGAGAAATATCGATTTCGTCTTCGAGTGTCAATGTAACCGCTTGTTGCACCGTTGCTTCGGCAATATCACCATCAAAAGTTGTCACTGACTTTACTTTAGAAGTTTTAAGTGATGGAAGCACGGTGATTTCGTCACCCACTTTAATACTTCCAGATACTACAGTACCTGCAAAGCCCCTGAAATTAAGGTGAGGGCGGTTGACATATTGTACTGGGAATCTAAACTCATTGTACTCTTGTGAACTAATCTCCGTATTGTTCAATAACTCCATTAAGAGTTCCCCGTCAAACCAAGGCGTTTTTTCGCTTTTGTTTACGACATTGTCGCCTTCTAGAGCGGAGATGGGTACAAATTGGATATCAGGGATGTTTAACTGTTTAGAAAAATCTAAGTAGTCATTTTTAATGTCATTGTAAACTTCTTCGCTGTAGTCCATCAGATCCATTTTGTTGATGGCGACGATAACGTGTTTAATACCTAATAGTGAAACCAAGAACGAATGACGTTTAGTTTGTGTTTTTACACCCGCGCGCGCGTCGACTAGGATAATGGCTAGGTCGCATGTTGATGCGCCTGTTACCATGTTGCGCGTGTATTGTTCGTGTCCAGGAGTGTCAGCAATAATGAATTTGCGTTTGTCGGTACTGAAATAGCGATAGGCGACGTCAATAGTAATACCTTGTTCACGCTCCGATTGCAGGCCGTCAACGAGCAGCGCTAGATCTACTTTTTCACCTGTTGTACCCACTTTTTTACTGTCTTTCGCTACTGCTGCCAATTGATCTTCGTAGATCATTTTTGAATCGTGCAGTAAGCGTCCTATCAAGGTGCTTTTGCCATCGTCAACACTGCCACAAGTTAAAAAGCGTAACATGTCCTTACGTTCGTGAGCAGCAAGGTATTCAAGAATATCAGATTTTAATAGTTCGTTTTCGTGGTTCATAATTTGTTTGTGACCATAAAATAAGGATTTAACACAGATGCTTTTTGGTTGTATTTCAAAGGAGAAGCATCGGGGTTTAAAGGATTGTCTAGGTCTAGTTCTGTTACTTTACCGCCAGCCGCTAGTACGACGGCATGCGCAGCGCCTGTGTCCCACTCACTTGTAGGGCCAACCCGAGGATACAGGTGAGCAGTTCCGTCTGCGACACAGCAAAGTTTTAGTGAACTACCCATGGCTACAAGTTCTGCAGTGCCGCCTAATTGCGCTAATACTTTGTTAATCTCAGGACTTTGGTGAGAGCGAGAACCGACAACTCGCCAAGTTTCGGAGCCATCGTTTATACTGGGTTGAAGAGGAGTCTGCTTACCCTCTTGCTCGACATAGGCGAGTTTGTTCACCCAACCAACATAGGTTTTGCCTAATGCAGGGGCATGAACAACGCCAAACACAGGTTCTCCGTATTCTATCAAAGCTATATTGACAGTGAACTCACCATTTTTCTTGATGAACTCCTTGGTGCCGTCAAGCGGGTCAACTAGCCAATATTTAGACCAAGTTTTTCGCTCTTCCCAGCTTATGTCAGCGGACTCTTCCGACAAAATGGGTAAGGAACTCAGTTGTTTGAGTCCGTCCAGAATACAATTATGTGCGGCTAAATCTGCTTCTGTTAATGGGGAAGCATCGTTTTTTTCATATATATCAAAATCTTTTTGATATATGTCTAAAATGCGTTTACCCGCTTCGACAGCAATACCCTTTACTGCATCGACAGCTTCAAGCGTTAATTCAGTCTTGCTCACTATAAGTACCCCTTGTTTTTCAGCAATTCAAACAAGCGCTCGGCACTTTGCTCAGCTGTTTCATTGTCGTCATACACTAAATGTATTTCGGGTTGGGACGGTGCTTCATAAGCTGAGTCAATGCCAGTGAAATTCTTAATATCACCTTGTCTCGCCTTTTTATATAGACCTTTAGGGTCACGTTGTTCGCAGACTTCTAACGGCGTATCTACAAAGACTTCAATGAATTCACCCTCTTGCAAAAGACTGCGGCAAAAGCTTCGGTCGGCTTCAAATGGCGAAATAAAAGCAGTAATGACAATAGTGCCAGAATCGACAAACAGTTTTGCAACCTCACTAATACGGCGTATGTTTTCTACTCTAGATTTATCATCAAAACCCAGATCACCGCACAAGCCATGCCTGACGTTATCGCCGTCCAGTAAGTAAGTCTTAAATTGCTCGTCAAACAGTTTCTTCTCAAGCAAGTTTGCAATGGTGGATTTGCCGGAGCCTGATAGGCCGGTCAACCAAATTACACTTGGTTTTTGAGATAAGGCCTTAGCGCGTGCAGTCTTGTCTACAGTATGCTTGTGCCAAACGATGTTTTCGCTCATTAGAAGTAACCTTCCATTTTTTTCTTTTCCATCGAACCTGAGGAGTCGTGGTCAATCACACGGCCTTGACGTTCAGATGTCTTAGTCAGTAGCATTTCTTGGATAACCTCAGGGAGGGTATTTGCCGTTGACTCTACCGCACCAGTTAGTGGGTAACACCCCAGTGTTCTGAATCGTACGGACTTCATTTCTGGCGTTTCGCCCTCTTCAAGCGGCATGCGGTCGTCATCCACCATGATTAAAATGCCGTCTCTCTCCACTACCGGTCTAGGTTTAGCTAGGTAAAGAGAGGGGATTTCTATTTGCTCCATATATATGTATTGCCAAATATCAAGTTCAGTCCAGTTAGACATGGGGAAAACGCGAATGCTCTCGCCCTTATTGATTTGGCTGTTGTAGATATTCCATAGTTCTGGGCGTTGATTTTTTGGATCCCACCTGTGGTTTTCATCCCTAAAGGAATACACTCTTTCTTTTGCTCTGGATTTTTCTTCGTCGCGGCGCGCTCCGCCAAATGCAGCATCGAACTTATATTTGTTCAGAGCCTGTTTTAATGCCCCAGTTTTCATGATATCAGTGTGCTTTGCACTGCCAACAGTAAAGGGGTTGATATTATTTTCTACACCTTCTTGATTGATATGAACGAGAAGATTTAAGTTGTGCTCTTTCGCCATTCTGTCGCGAAACTCAATCATTTCTTTAAATTTCCATGTTGTGTCTACATGCAGCAGTGGAAATGGAATGGTGCCAGGGGCAAATGCTTTACGCGCGAGGTGAAGTAAAACTGATGAGTCTTTACCAACAGAATAAAGCATGACAGGGTTGTCAAACTCAGCCGCCACTTCTCTGAAAATGTGGATACTTTCTGCTTCTAATTGTTTCAAATGAGACATATTAGGCACTTGGGTGTTCATTTATTTTGCTTCCTGTTTGAGTATATAATCAAAAATTCTAATATTAGAACAATAACACATTTATAAAACCTTGATTATGATAATTTGATATTGCTTATCGATTAAGTATAACCAATAGCGCAGATTTGTTATCAAAAAGTTAAGTTATTGCTTGATGGTAATCAACAAAGCGCTAGCATGCGTTCTTCAGCCCATTCGCAGGCTTTCTCAAACGATGACATAATGAATTCTAGCGGGAATTTTTGTGAGGAGGAGGTATTATCCAATTCTTGCCAGAGACCCTGCTCAACGGTTCGGCATAAATGTAGGTATGTTGCCAATGCGCCTTGCTGTCTTACCAAGGCTATCTTAATTTCTTCTGCTAAAGGCAATTTGCTGATTACACTTGCTAAGTCGGCATCAAGCATGGCGTCAAGTAAAGATAGCATGCCCGACAAGAATGCAGCTGATAACTTACTTTTGTCGTTGTGTTTTCCGGCCAGTTCCTCACAAAACTTCGCGCGTTGTAACGACAAACGTATGAGCTCATTCGGTTTGTTTTCGGAGAAAGTAGCGGCGAACAACAGCATGATGAATTTTTCCAACTCATCGGCACCCAGCAAAACGATGGCTTGTTTAATACTGTGCACTGTTTGTTGACGTTTAAATATCGGAGATTGAACATAGCGCAATAATTTGAACGATAAGTTGGGATCTAATTCAAATACTTCGGTAATTTTATTGATATTGGGTGCGGTTTTAGTGATTTCGTTGAGTAGTGTGCTCAATTGAGATTGTGAATTGGATAGGCTTACACTCTTGATGACTTCTGGCTTTGCAAAAAAATACCCCTGAAACAAACAAAAGCCAAGGTTTTTGTATCGTTCAAAGGTTGCTGCATCTTCTACCTTTTCCGCTAGTAACAGGATGTGAGGATGACGTTTTACCACATCGCATATGTCATTGAGTTGTTCTTCACTGATATGCATACAATCCACTTTAATTGTTGTGCAAAGCGGATAAAAAGGCTCCCAATATCTTGAGTGGACAAAATCATCCAAGGCGAGAGAATAGCCTGCTTCTTTCAGTGCTTTCATTTTTGCGTACACGGCTTTGGTAGGTTGTACGCTTTCTAAGACTTCTATCGTGACTTTCTCAGCAGGCAGCATGAAACCGTAGTCACTGAGCAAGCTTTGCTTGGTAAAATTGATAAAGGCTGTTTTTCCTTCCACAATTTTATCTAGACCCATTTCTAAATGCAGGCCTTCTAGCATCTTTGATGTTGCTTTCTCTTCATCTACATCTGGGAAAACATTTTCAAGGCCATTGCGAAACAGCAGTTCATATCCTACCAAGTTTTTTGAAGCATCTAAGATAGGCTGTCTCGCCGTGTAAAGGGCCATGCAATGAATACCTTATGGATGATTGTTTTTTAAGTGTATTTCATATTTATCGTATAGATGAACTAAATCCTTAGTGCTATGTGGTTTAACTATCGAAACAATGACAAGTGCTAAGGTGGAACAGATAAAGCCAGGGATGATTTCGTATATGTAAGCTGAGAGTGTTGTTCCATTATCGTCGAGAGGCAGATAGATACACAGTAAGACGGTGACCGCACCTGTTATCACTCCAGTAATTGCCGCTTGTTTACTGATTTTTTTCCATAACAACGATAACAGTATTAGCGGCCCAAATGCCGCACCAAAGCCCGCCCATGCATTGCTGACGAGAGAAAGAATCGTTTGGTTTTCTCCAAACGCGAGAAAGATGGCGACAAGGGCAACAAGGAAAACGGATAGTCTCCCCACCAACACTTGCTGTTCATCTGAGGCTGTTTTATTTAAAAAGTGGGAATAGAAATCTTGGGTCAGCGAGCTTGAGGTCACGAGCAGTTGAGATGAGATAGTACTCATAATTGCGGCGAGGATTGCAGCCAACAAAAAGCCTGCAATTAAAGGGTGAAAAAGTATTGTGGACAACAAAATGAAAACTGTTTCGTGATCATCGAGTGTGATGCCTTGCTTTGAAAGATAGGCTAAACCAAATAAACCTGTCAATGCTGCACCAAATAGAGAAATTATCATCCATGACATCCCAATACGCCGAGCTGTCGGAACAGAGCGAATACTTTTAATTGCCATGAAGCGGACTATGATATGAGGTTGCCCAAAATACCCTAGTCCCCATGAAAGAAGCGAAATAATGCTTAATATACCTATGGTTTCTCCTGTCTCTGCACTGGCAAATAATGACAGTAAATTCGGTGATATGGATTGCAGGGTATGCAGAGTCTCGTTGACACCTCCCAGCTCAAAAACGACCACTGTTGGGACGAGAACGAGTGCGATAAACATAATGCAGCCTTGTACAAAATCAGTCAGGGATACCGCCATGAATCCCCCTATCAAGGTGTAACTCACTACCACACCTGCAGTGATGAAGACACCCCATTGATAGTTTAAGCCAAAGCTAGATTCGAACAATTTGCCGCCGGCTACCACACCGGACGAAGTATAAATAGTGAAGAATACGATGATGACAAGTGAAGCTGTAATCCTTAAGGTTTTGCTGTCATCAAAAAATCGATTTTCTAGGTACTCTGGAATGGTAATAGAATTGTTCGCTACTTCTGTAAATGCACGTAAACGCGGCGCAACGATCAAGTAGTTTAACCATGCTCCGACAATTAGGCCAAAAACAATCCATAAGGAGGACATGCCTGTCAAATACATGGCTCCGGGCACTCCCATTAGCATCCATCCGCTCATATCTGATGCGCCTGCAGACAATGCAGTTACTGGTGCTGAGAGTTTTCGTCCTCCTAAAAGATAGCCAGATGCACTTTTTTCATTTTCTCTATATGCATATAAGCCAATCCCCAGCATTGCTACAAAATAAATGAAAAGTGAGATGTAAGTACTAAATTCCATGAATCCCCAACATAAGCCTTTTTATTGAGGTAAGAGCATATACGAGTTAGTCAGAAGATGCACTGTTCTGCTTTCCCTCGACGTTAAGGCAGGAATTTGAGAGTGCACAAGTTAGGATATTTAGTTGTTCGGCTGTTTTAACTTTGAATATTAGGGTCAACAGACCCTAGTATCTGGATACGTTAAAAAACCGAGTTTAAGAAAGGCTATGCCACACTTGGATTATGGGGCATAGCTCAATAGAAATGTCATTTTATGCTGAAAAAAGCATAAACCTTTTGGCTTTGTCAGCATAAGTGTCGACTTCTTTATTGTCGTCACCCACAACAATAATACGTGCTGATTCGAGTAAAAAACTTTTGCCTCTGTGTGCTTCGTTCGAGAAAGACGGATCGACAGGGTCATTTTTATCGTTAGGCAAAACAAACAGTGATAAAAGACCTTTTTGCCCTTGTACTATTAAGTGTAAACTCTTCACACTACTCAAATAGCAGTAGTTTGCAGAGATTATTTCACCAAATGCGTCGCTAATCGAGCCATTATAATTGGCCAGCTTTGCGTTGACGTCTTGCATTGATATATCGCCGTATTTGGATGATTCGAGCTCAGCATGTTGAACATGAGCTAACGCGTCCAATGCGATACTACTGCTCGTACCTTGGTTAAACATACTTATTGTCAATACTGTAGCTAAAACAACAGATGCTGCCATCGCTATATACCAAGGCCTTTTTTGCCTGCTTTCTGCATGTTCAGAAATGCTTTGTCTCAACAACAATTTTTCGGCAAGGTTTTCTGGTATTGAAATATTCATCGCTTGTTGAATAGATCTATCCATTGTTTTTAGCTCCTCCCAAAAAGCTTGTTTTTTAGGATCGGCTTTTGCAGCTAAGATAACCTCTGGTTCTTTTGTAAACGGATCAGCATAGACAGTACGTCTAAATGTAAGATCATCCACTAATTTGGGCTCCTATCATTGTGTCATCAGTCATTATTTCTTTTAACTGACTTCTAGCTCTAAACAAACGCGTCATTACTGTGTTTTTATTGAGATCGAGTTGCGCGGCAATTTCGTCTCCACTAAAACCCATAATGACTTGTAAAATTAATGGCTCTCTGTACTCATCAGCAAGTTGTGCAATGGCGCGTCTCAAATCCCGTTGTTGCGTATTGGCATTGTCGTTCGCTTTGGGGTCAGCAACACTCACATCATCAATATCAACTAAATCAAATTGTTTACGCTCAAATCGTCTTGCATTTTCTCTACGCAATATTGTGATTAACCACGATTTAGCTGCGGCTTCATCTTGTAGAGAGTCAAGCGATTTCCAAGCACGAAGAAACGTTTCTTGGACAACATCTTCGGCTATTGCTCTATCTTTTATCAACCAGACTGCATAGCGAAAAATGTCTGCGTGTAATGCTTTAACTAGTGCTTCGTATCTTCGTTGTTTTGTAATCATATTTGTAGAGACCGTGGTTGATTCTAAATTATTTCCAGACATATAAAATTCCTGGGTAATATGAAGTAGGCGGCAACGCGATAAATTATGCTAAATAATACGGCTATCGTGTTTTTTGCCTGTGTTCACATGGCTTTATGTTTTAAAGATATAGTACGAGATTCCGATGAGTTTTTAATCGCATAAGCTTCAAATATCACTCACGATTAAATCGCATATATCTAACGAAGAAATCACAGACTCAGCTATTAAGGTGTGTAGAGCCGTTTGCACTTTTGTGTTCGAGTTCAATAAGCTCTATGTACAAAGGTCAACAGACCCTAAACAAGGTAATTATATTGGGAAGGTCAGTACCTGTTGTTGCAAAATTTATTTTTCACGGAATAAAAATAAAAGTGTATATGGATATACTCGCAGCGATTTTGCAACAACAGGTACTGACCTTCCCAATATAATTACCTTGTTTCAGATACCCCTCAAAGTTATACGATACAAGTTGTCAATTGGGGTAAAATGACTGTTGATTTTTATTTTGGCTGTTCAACTTGTTGCGGAGAGCAGTGAGCTTTTGCTTGAATGCATCTAAGTCAAGTGCACTTGTCTGGTTTGCATACTTGTCTAATAGAATTGCATCAAATGCTTGTTTAGTTTCGGTACTATTTGCTGCTAAGCCCTCTGTTGCCGAAGAGTAAGTCTGTTGAGTGCTTGCGCGCAACCAGTTGCGTATTAGTTGAGGCAATTTACCTATTTGCTTTTGTTGCAAGGCGTGTTCTACATTCTGCCAGCACTGTGCTTCATCTGAATTTACCGTATATCCAGTCGCACCTTTTTGGGGGGCTTCCTTTGCAGGTAAGCGGCGTTGCTGAACAATAAGCAACAACATCAAAATGAACAGAGCAGCCATCAAGGAGATATGCAACCAATCAAAGATCCACCACAAGTATTGATGTTCATTTTGTGTGGCTATTTTTTCACTCGTACTTTCTGTCAAATCTGCTTTTGTATTGTCATTGACACCCTCTTGCAACTGTGTGCTTGGCTTATCAGCATTTGCGTTGGCATTTACCTTTACCGCTATGCTTTTGGCAGGCAATACGGCGAATTCAGTTTCTCCCGTATTGACATTGAACCAAGGAATACGGATTTCAGGTAATACAAAATCCCCTGCCGCTTCTGGAATAACAGCAATATTCTGCACTGTTTGTGCGATAAGTTTATTGTTTCGTTCAACGGTGGCTTTTTGTGCCGTCTCAGGGTAGGTCTTAAAACTTGGGTGATAAGATGCATTGATATCTGGTAGTTGTTCTTCAATTAAACCCAAAGCCGTGAGTGTGATAGTGTGGGTAATCGGCTCACCGACCACTAAGTCGTCACCATTTCCCTGCCATTCATCAACAATTTGCACCATTTCGCTGGGAAGCCAAGGATAAGGATAGTTTTCGGGTATGGGTTTGACCTTTATCGTTTGTGGCGGACCAACGCGATTGATCGTTTTGGTTCTGTTAAAATAGGCGAAACTTTGCCTACTACCGCTTAGTACTCTCGCTTCAAACAAGGGACTTTCTATTTCGTATTCACCACTCGATTGAGGGATAATGGCGAAATTCCGCTCGATAACTCGATAGCTGATGCCGTTGATAAGCTCTTGGTATTCTTTGTCATCGCCCACTTTCTCAATGATTGCACCTTCCAACTGTGGTTCGCCCAATGAGCCACTTTGAATATCACCGGCGAGGAAGAGTTTGACGGTATAAGTAATTTGTTGCTGTAGATATAACTCAGTATTGCTGACCGCAGTAGTTAAATAATACTGCCTAGCCTGCGTGGGGTTAGATGAGGCAGGCACGACCTCAATTTCTATCGCTTTGCTTTTGTGCGCGCCTATTGTAAAAGCCGGTATTGTAAATTTGCCCGTTTTTTTAGGAAATAAGGTAACACTCCATGAGATCGATGAAGAACGATTGCCATTAATAATTTGTGTCGACTGACTCACTGAAGGGGCACTGACTCTGAAATTATCGTTAAGCACAGAAAAATCGATATCGTCGCTGCTCACTTTACCTGTGGCGGTGACTTGAAGTGTAAATGACTCGTTCTCAACAACGGGATTCTGGTCGACTGAGGCCAATAACCCTGAAATCTGAGCATGACTGGTCAACACATACGAAAAGACCAAAAGAGTAAAAAGAATGTATTTCATGTCATTACCACGTTTGTTGTTGTAATACCGGAGCACGCGTTTGGCGCCGAGTTTGAGACTCTAAAAGCATTTTGCGTTTTAATAAAAAAGCAGGATCATCGGGCACTTTGCTCATCAACATTTGCATTTGTTGGAGCTTTTCTCGCTCTTCTGGCGACAAATCATCAGGATCGATTTGACCAGGAATCACAGTATCTTGTTTGTCGCTTTGCTCTCCCTCTTGGTCCTGATTGGCTTTTGCTTGCTGATTTTGCAAGGCTTCTTCAGTGTTTTGTTCTTCGGTGCTTTCGTCTTCGTTCATTTCAGCTTGTTGCTGCCCATTATCAGTATTTTCTTCTGAACTTTGGTTTTGATCCTGCGGCGCGTTTTGTTGTTCAGATGGGTTTTGTTGACTCTGATCTTGATTCCCAGACTCGTTCTGTTGTTCTTGTTCAGTTGATGGGTTGTTTTCAGATTGTCCTTCTGAGCTCTCTGAGCCATCTGAGCCCTCTGAGTTTTGGGCGTCGTTTTGCTGCTGTTGCTGATTTTGTTCACTGTCAGAAGACGAATCATTGTCTTGATTCTGGTTCTCTTGGTTTTGTTGTTGCAACAATGATTCAACTATCGCTCGGTTTTTTTTAGCATCATTGTGATCCGGTTGCTCTGCCAATACTTCGTCATACATTTGTATTGCCTCTTCTAAACGGTTTAGCTGAGCGAGCGTATTACCCTTGTTGTATTTTGTGGCGAGTGCTTGTTCGGCTGCTAAGGATTCGAGGTCTATATCTTCGTATATGGCGTAAGCACTGGCAAAGTCCTTTGCTTTGTAAGCAGAGGCTGCTTTCCACTTTTTGTCCTTAAAGGTACTTTGCGCTTTAGCATAATCTTCAGACGAAAACGCACGTTTTGCTTGCTGATCACTATTTAGAAACAGTTTATCGAGCGTCGATATTGAGGGGGGAGGAGGCGCAGCCTTGTCTTGTGCGATGGCTCGATTCATAAACGTAGTATTTTGCCCAACACTGACGCATAACAATAGCGTCACTATGACGCCTTTTCTGAAAAAATAAGCAACAAACGGAAGCAACACAAGGCATAGGTAAACACCGTAGTCCTCCCAAACATCACCGGTTGTTAACTCCTCGAGTTCGTTTTGTGCTGTATCTCTTGGTTTTGTATTTAAAACCATGCGTTCAATGTCACTGCTATTTGTTGTCATCGTGGTGATTTTAGCACTGACGTTACTGAGTGCTTGTTTTATGTAATTTTCGTTAAGCCTTGGAATGACGATTTTTCCTTGATTGTCTTTTAGTAATGAACCGTCAAGCATCTTGATTGGCGCGCCTTCACTGGTGCCTAGCAACAAAACTGAAACAGAATGTACGGATTTAGTCAGTTCCTCCTGAAGTAAATTTACATCTTGATATTCAATACCATCAGTAATCCAATAAATCTCTCCTTCCTTGTAACCAGCGTTACTTAGCAGCTCATTGGCTTTGTCAAATGCAGTAAGGGGATTGCTGCCTAGTACAGGCATAATTTCTGGGGATAAACTTGGAATTAAGTTTTGCAAGTTAGCAATATCGTCTGTTAACGGGCTAATAACAAAGGCGTCACCAGCATAGGCGATTAAGCCAATTTCGCCTTCTTGAATCGAACTCAATAAATCTAAACTTTTAAACCTTGCCCGAGTAAGTCGATCGGGCGACACATCGGTCGAACGCATCGACATAGACATATCAAGGATAATGACTTTGCCTATTTGATTTTGATAAACCGGTTGCGGGAGCTTTTTCCAAGTTGGTCCCGCCAGCGATATACAAGCCACTACCCAAGTGAAAGCAAGCAGCCAGTATACCAAATTTGGTTTTGCTGAAGACTTTTCAACAATTTGATGCTGCTGTAAATGCAACGGTAACAATGTGCGCCAAGCGGTTTGTTTGCCTCGCATTTTTAATAGCAAAATCGAGATGAGTGGAAGTATGACTATGCCTAACAAAAACAAGGGGCGGATAAAATGTAAATGTGAAAGTTCACTCATTAATTACTGTTCCTTTTGTAAAAAGCACTCAGTAAGGAAAAAGTGGCCAATATGACACTGATGAATAAGCCAATGGCGAGTGGAATGTAATACAATGCTGTTTGAGGACGAAGCTGCTGCGTCCCGTCTTCTATTGGTTCTAAAGCATCCAGTTGCTGATAAATGCTGATAAGAGACTCAGTATCGTTAGCCTTAAAAAACTGACCGCCGGTTTCTTCCGCAATTAATTTTAAGGTGCCTTCGTCAAAATTCGCGCCACTACTTGGCATACTGAAACCAAACATGTCTCGTTGATTCCCCCCAACACCAATAGTATAGATGCTTACTTGATTGTCTTTGGCTAAGGTCAAGGCCTGTTCAGGCGAAATGTTTCCGGCAGTATTTCGGCCGTCTGTTAAGACAATGAGTACCCGATTTGACTTTTCACGCTGGCGAAATCGCTTGACTGCTAATCCTATTGCATCGCCTATCGCGGTATTGTCGCCCACGAGACCGATCACTGATTCATTGAGTAAGGTTTCAACCGTCTCCCGATCAAAGGTAAGCGGTGCTTGTAAGTAGGCTGTATCCGCGAACAAAATTAAGCCCAAGCGATCGCCCACGCGTCGACTAATAAAATCTGAAAGGACATATTTAATCATACTAAGACGATTGACTGCTTGTCCATTTACTACCATGTCTCTGGCTTTCATACTGCCAGATAAATCTACCGCAAGCATTAAGTCTCGCCCTTCAACAGGAATAGCAATGGGCTCACCTAACCATTGCGGACGCGCAGAGGCTGCAACTAAACATATCCATACAAGCGCTATCGCTAGTAGGGGAAGTGTTTTCCCAGAGGACTTTTCAATCGTCTTATTGTCCAATGAAATAGGGAAGGGGACTCTCAAGGCCGCGTTGTTTTGCGCGTTTTTCTTAGCGGGAAATAACTTGTACACCAGCAAAGGCAGAGGAAGTACAAAAAATACATAAGGCCATAAAAACTCAAACATTATGCATGTCTCCTAAACGACTACTACTTGCCAGTGCGGGCAGTTCCGTCTTTAACCACAATATAGCTGCTTTTTTTATCTGCGCTGGCTCACCAAGACCGGCCGAAGAGTTTGAATAAAGCGAAGTGTGCAATTGATACAGTGTATCGACAATATCTGGCGCACTCTTGCTCAATTTGCCCGCAGCAAGCACGCTTTTCCATTGTTTTGAATGCCATGCAGACACTGGCTTGTCGGGTAGATATGCTTGGACGGTGAGTTTGACTATGTGTTGGATTGACAGCGCAAAGTTAGGCGCATTTTCATCCAGCGCCTGAATCTGTCTAATGGCAACATTTCTTGCTCGTCTTTGCTTAGTTCGCTTAAAAATATATAAACTTGCCACTGTGACTAGCATTAGCGTCAGTAGTATAACGAGCCAATACCCTAGTGCCAGTGGCCACCAAGCGACGCTGTCGGGTGTTTGGATATCAGCGAGTTGGTCCAAGGGGTTCATTGCAGGGCTCCTGCTGTAAATCCTTGTTTACTGTATGTAAGCTGAGATTCGATTGGCAGCCCAGCGGATACTAAACGCAAGTCAGTTTTTAATTCAGCAAAAGCGTTTTTCAATCTGCTTAGTCTTTTGTTTTGTTCAGTTGCATATGCGTCTGAGGCTGATTTGTCACCGATCACAATACTCTGTGCGCGCTTGCCGTCTGTGACTTGCAGATTTTGTCTATTCGATGATTGCGGCAACGAGAGTTCAAATGGATCATAGATGACTGTAGCACTTAGCTCGCAATGCCGAGCGAGTGTGCCTAATCGCTCAAAATGTACCTCACTAAAATACCTAAAATCACTGATCAAATGTACTAAACTACCGGGTTTGGCAAGATGCAGCAAACGATCTAGCGCTTTGAGTGAATTTTCAGCTTTGGGAGTCTGCTTTAGTTTTTCAAGTTCTATTAGCTGATTAATCATGAACAATACCGCTTTACTTTGCGCTCTGGGCTTGCATTCAATATCTTGCTCGTCATTAAACAGGACTGCGCCCAACTTATCACCTCGGGACACCGCTGCCCAGGCAATTAAGCATGCTAAGTGAGCGGCTTGAACGCTTTTGTAAAGTAATTGCGTACCAAATTGCATGCTGTCGCTTTGATCAACAAAAACAAATACGGGTCGCTCTCTTTCTTCTCGGAATATTTTTGTATGCGGTTTACCTGTTCTTGCGGTTACTCGCCAGTCAATGCTACGAATATCATCACCAGCCTGATAAATGCGCGCTTCGTCAAATTCCATGCCTCTACCTTTGAAAGTAGAGCGTTCGCCGCCGGATAACATGTTTTTGCTCCGCTGATTGGGAGACAAGCGGAATTGTGCAGCTGTATTTTGATACCTCACTAACTCATCAATTGTCAGTTGAACGCCATTTGTAGCGAGTTGAGTCAAGTAATTTTGAATGTCTGATATGGCTAACATTTTGGTATCTGACTTATGGCACCGGCACCAATTGCTTAAGCTGTTCGATCACTTGATTACTCGTGATGCCTTTGGCTTGTGCTTGGTAGCTCAAAATAATACGATGGCGCAATACGTTGTTGGCCACAGCTTGTACATCGTCAGGGCTAACAAATTCTCGCCCACTGAGCCATGCATGTGCGCGTGCACAGCGCTCTAATGCAATCGTCGCTCTGGGACTAACACCCATGTCAATATACGAAGCGAGCTCCTCTGAATATGATTGGGTGCGACGAGTGGCCACAATCAATTGGACAATATATGTCTCTATGGCTTCAGAAAGGTGCACATCTAGCACAGATTTACGTGCCGCTTTAATGTCTAATTGAGAGAGTTTTTCTACGTCTTTTGCCAATTGCCCTGTAATTTCGCTGATTGACTCACCTCTGGTGAGCCGCAATATTTTGAGTTCAGTATCAGCATCAGGGTAGTCAATATCCACATGCATTAAAAAGCGGTCTAGTTGGGCTTCAGGCAGTGGATATGTCCCTTCTTGTTCCAGTGGGTTTTGTGTCGCCATTACTAGGAATAACTCGGGAAGCGGGTAAGTTGTACCACCTACTGTAATTTGACGTTCGGCCATGGCCTCAAGCAAAGCCGCTTGCACTTTTGCTGGTGCACGGTTGATTTCGTCAGCCAGAATCAAATTATGAAATAAAGGGCCTTTTTGGAATACAAATTCGCCTGTTTCAGGTCTATAAATATCTGTACCAGTTAAATCCGCAGGTAACAAATCGGGCGTAAATTGCACTCGGTGAAAATTGGCATCTATGCCATCGGACAGGCTATTGATAGCCCGTGTTTTAGCTAAGCCCGGCGGTCCTTCGACCAACAAATGACCGTCGGCTAACAAGGCAATCATGATGCTCTTAGTCAAATGTTGTTGTCCAATGACTTGGCTATCCAAGTGTTTCAAAAGTGTTTGTATTTGATTTACTGCCATTTTTTTCCCAATTGCTCTATTAGACGGTTTATCTTTGTATAAACAATAACCAAAGGTAAATAGCGAATAGGCTTTGCCGAATTTTTATTTATTTCAGTGCCTATGTGACTGGTTTTTTTATAATAGGTTCGATTATCTATACATCAACTACTATGCTTGTATTTTTCACGAATCATTTGCGTTTTTATTTGTGATTTGTTTAAATATACCTAGTGGTCAGACCAGATATTGCATTTATGTGACGTTCTTGCATTAATTGCTTTACCCGTTGAAGGAAAAAAGATGTCGAATAAACAAGAGCTCAAAACAAGAACAGGTGATCGCATCGCGATTGTCGATGGTTTACGCACGCCCTTTGCGAAAATGGCGACGTATTTTCATGGTGTACCTGCCGTGGATCTAGGAAAAATGGTAGTAAATGAACTACTCATTCGCAATGATATTTCTCCCCAACTCGTTGATCAGCTAGTTTACGGGCAAGTGGTTCAAATGCCTGAAGCGCCGAATATTGCGCGTGAAATCGTTTTGGGTACGGGGATGAATGTGCATACCGACGCATATTCCGTGTCTCGTGCATGTGCGACAAGTTTTCAATCAACTGTTAGCATCGCTGAATCAATGCTTGTTGGCAACATTGAGGTGGGCGTGGCTGGCGGCGCAGATTCTACTTCTGTCTCACCTATTGGTGTGTCAAAAAACTTAGCGCGAGCGCTTGTCGATTTACAAAAAACAAAGACACTCGGGCAGAGGCTTAACATATTCAAGCGCCTTGGCTTAAAAGATTTATTACCTGTTCCTCCTGCCGTTGCTGAGTATTCTACGGGTTTATCAATGGGGCAGACTGCTGAGCAAATGGCCAAAACACATGGCATCACCAGAGAAGAACAAGATGCGCTTGCACATCGTTCGCATTCATTAGCAGCAGAAAACTGGAACGCGGGTAACTTAGACAAAGAAGTCATGACCGCGTACGCAGAGCCCTACAAAGGCGCACTTGGCAAAGATAATAACGTACGATTTGACTCTGCATTGGAGGGCTACGCTAAACTTCGTCCAGTGTTTGATAAAAAGCACGGTTCTGTGACCGCCGCAAATTCAACGCCCTTAACAGATGGTGCCTCTGCTGTCATATTGATGACCGAGAGTAAGGCAAAGGCATTGGGCTATCAGCCTCTGGGGTATATAAAAAGTTATGCTTTTGCTGCGATTGATGTTTGGGAAGATATGTTAATGGGACCCAGTTATGCCACACCCATTGCTTTGGAAAGGGCAGGAATGAGCTTACAGGATTTAACCTTGATCGAGATGCACGAAGCCTTTGCGGCACAAACCTTGTCTAACGTTAAAATGTTTGCCAGCGAAACCTTTGCTCGAGAGAAATTAGGGCGTGACAGCGCAATTGGTGAAATTGATATGGATAAATTTAATGTCATGGGGAGCTCTATTGCATATGGACATCCATTTGCCGCTACGGGGACCCGAATGATCCCTCAAATGTTAAATGAATTGCATCGAAGAGGCGGGGGCACTGGCTTGCTTACTGCTTGTGCAGCTGGTGGTTTGGGTGCTGCAATGATAGTGGAGACTGAATAATGAGTGCATTTAATTTAACTACCAGAGAAGACGGTATTGCAATACTGACTATCGATGTGCCAGATGAGTCAATGAATACGCTTAAAGCCGATTTCGCTGACGATATTAGCCGTATCCTTGACGAGATAGAGAGTAACGCGGCATTGACAGGGGTAGTGGTGCTAAGCGGTAAACAAGGTTCTTTTATCGCAGGTGCAGACATAAGCATGTTGGCAAATTGTGAATCAGAGGCAGATGCCGAAGCATTAGCGACCCAAGGGCAAAAAATCTTTGACAGAATTGAAGCGATGGACAAAACCTTTGTTGCGGCGATTGACGGGCCAGCTTTAGGAGGAGGTTTGGAGTTAGCCTTGGCTTGCGACTACAGGGTTTGCACCGACAATGACAAGACGCAGTTGGGTTTACCAGAGGTTCAGCTAGGTCTGTTACCCGGCAGCGGGGGGACGCAGCGATTGCCCAAGCTAGTTGGGATTCAACGCGCTATTAAAATGATGCTAACCGGCAGCGCGGTGCGCGCTAAGCAAGCAAAAAAGTACGGAATAGTAGATGACCTTGTCCCAGAAACTATTTTACTCGAGGCGGCCCTCAAATTAGCAAAGAAAAAGCCAAAGGACTCAACAATCAAAAAATCCTTCGCGGATACAGTGCTAGAGAACACGGCTTTTGGTCGAAAAATACTGTTCAAGAAAGCGAGAGAGCAAACTTTAGCAAAAACCAAAGGTAATTATCCTGCCCCAATGTACATACTTGATTGCGTTGAAGCGGGAATAGAAGACAAAAGAAAAGGCTATTCAACTGAAGCGAGGTTGTTTGGTAAGTTGGTAATGACTAAAGAGTCAGAACAACTTCGAAACATCTTCTTTGCTACCACCGAAATGAAAAAAGAAACAGGTGTTGAGGGTGTCGCCCCTGAAACAATTGAGAAAGTCGGCGTGCTGGGTGGCGGTTTAATGGGTGGGGGGATTGCATTTGTATCAGCATCAAAGGCAAAGGTGCCTGTCCGCGTTAAAGATATCAGCGAAAACGGAATTGCTAGTGCTATGAAATATAGTTACGACATATTGCAAAAACGCCTTAAAAAACGCATCCTGAAGCGCTCTCAAATGCAACAGCAGCTCGCAAAAATCACTGGTTGTTTGGATTATAGCGGCTATAAGTCTGCTGATTTGGTCATTGAAGCCGTTTTTGAAGATCTGAAACTAAAGCAAAAAATGGTTGCAGATGTTGAGCAATACTGCAAAGAAAATACAATTTTTGCATCAAATACCTCTTCTATTCCCATTGCAGAGATAGCTGCTGAAGCCAAAAGACCAGAAAATGTGATTGGTTTACACTACTTTTCTCCGGTAGATAAAATGCCCTTGGCAGAAGTGATACCGCATAAGGGAACAAGCGAAGCTGTTATTTCTACCACTGTTGAATTTGCCAAGCGCCAGGGAAAAACGCCGATTGTAGTGGGCGATGGAGCCGGCTTTTATGTCAATCGTATCCTAGCGCCCTATATGAGCGAAGCGGGTTTTATCGCTATGGAAGGGCAGCCCATAGACTCTATCGATAAGGCGTTGGTATCTTTTGGTTTTCCTGTCGGCGCGTTCAAATTATTGGACGAGGTAGGTATCGACGTCGGTACTAAAATTATTCCAATTTTAAAAGCCCAATTTGGTGAGCGTTTTAGTGCGCCAAGTGCATTTGATAAGTTGTTAGAAAATGACAGAAAAGGAAAGAAAAATAAGGCTGGATTCTACACTTATAAAGGCAAAAAAGCAGGTAAAGAGCTAGATAACTCAATATATGACATATTGGGCATATCACCGGTTGCAAAATATACAGATGCTACCATCACTGAGCGCTGTGTACTTCTGATGTTAAACGAAGCGGCACGCTGTCTAGACGAGGGTGTTATTAGAAGTGCTAGAGACGGTGATATCGGTGCTATCTTTGGTATAGGCTTTCCGCCGTTCTTGGGTGGCCCGTTTAAGTACATGGATGCGCTAGGCATAGAAAATGTTTTAGAAAGGCTGAATTATTATGCTGAAGTATACGATGAAAAGTACAAACCAGCGGATATTCTTGTCCAAATGCAAAACAATAAGCAAACGTTTTATTAATCGCGCTTATTCGTCTCAATAATTGTTAAAAAAAGCTGGTATTCCAGCTTTTTTCTTTTAAATGCTTGTTTTGTGAGCTTTTCGCTTAAAATTTGTGTATACTCCCGCGCGAAAATAGGGAGTATCTATGTTAGCGTTTTTAGTCGTTATTAGTTTTTGTATTTCAGCAAGCTACTATTATGTAGAGTCAGTTATTTATGGCATGAATAAACACAGATGGTTACTTGGTGGCATACTTTTGGGACCTTTGTTGCTGCCTATGTTCGCCATTTCAAAGCACATGAATATGCGCAAGGCAATGGGTTTTAACTCCCTTTTCTTTTGTGCTTGAGGGCGGGTGAAGTATTATCCTTCTCTGTTGAAGCGTATGAGTAAAGGCGTATTTGGTTTTCCGCACCTTGACAAATTTTGGTCAATAAGCCGAACACGTCCTCTGCCGTGGTGTTTTCAATCGCCGATTGCAATTTCGAGGTATAGCCTAGTGGATCGCTTTGGTCAAAGTGAAGCCATATGTACCTAGCATAAGCTGACGCGGTATTTGGCTTTTCGCTCACTTGCATGCTGACTTGATGCTTGACGTGAGAGAGGCTTTCAAGCAGTTCTGAATAATTTTCAATAATTGCTTGAATCACTTCCTTCACATTCATGTATATCGTTTCAGGTGCGGTATCGGGTGCCTGGGTGTAGAACACCAACCCAGCTTGCTGATTGATTGGCTTGTACCCCACACCAACCGCATAGCCCAGTTGTCGAACATTACGCATTTCGACAAAAAAAATCGGACTCAGTAAGCACTCCATAATTAAAGCAAGTGCGACTTCACGTTCATCATTGTTCTTGTTGTTATCGAGTCGTACTTGGTGATAAATGACAAGTGCGTTGTCAGAAGCACTATTTGATGTATCGTGAATATCGAGTGACACGTTAATTATGTTGGCAGTGATATCTGGCTTTTTCCACATTTCATCAATCACCATCCGGTCGCAAATAAATTTTTGTAAATCCTCCGCTGATTTTTGCAGCCAATTGCCAACTAACAAACTTTCTATATGCGTTTTCGTAAAATACTTTTGCTGATGTTGGTCTGCCGATTCGAACTTTAGACTTTCTATGCCATCAAGCAAAACGAGTGGCTCAAGTACATTCGGGTGTACACGATTAGTCAATATAGAAATAAGTCGGTTGACGGGTTTTTGTAGCAAGCTTTTACTTAATTTCCGTTTGATTTTTTCTCGACTACGCTCAAATTCATCCTGTGTAAATTTGTAAGCAATGGCTTTATTTAGTAAATCAAGAATAAGTAAAGTTTGCTTTTCTGTGAATCCACTCGTGTGTATACATATGCCGTGCTGGTGACCATAAATACGATAGTACAAGCCTGCTGCTTCTGAGCTTGAGAATAGTTTTGTAAAGTAGCTCTGTATTGATTCAAGCCATATTTTTTTGACGAGTACGTTAAAAGCACAGCCAAACATGCTTTGGCAGCTAATTGAGATATAAATATCACCAAGTGGTTTTTGTGCGTTTAGAAAGTGCATATATTTGAAGATCACACCGGCTTTTTGCCACGTGATCACTGCTTTTTTGTCTGTCGTTGCTGGATACACACGGAGGCTATTCGGCATGTATTTGTTTTGGCTCGGAAGTTGAAAAAAGCAGTGATTTGGCTGAACAGTTTTCGGAGGTTCGGCAATGGTATAGTTCACCTGATAAAACGCTGTACTCGACTCATACTGACAGCTATCGGTAAACACATACATTGTAGGCCTTAATTGCTGCAATATGCCCACGACTTCTTTTAGTCTGATGGCAACTGTTGGATCACTGAGATGGAGACTTTCAGTTATAGCTACATCGTCGTGTGCTAGATTCATTTTTTCTGCCATATCAATAGCAGAATCCAGTGCACTTTGCTGTATGCCAAAATGTTGAGCTAGCAACACTTGTTTGTGTTTTTCTCTGAATCGCCAAGGTTCTATTTGAGTCGCTTGTAAAAAAGAAAAGTATGCCAGTACAAGCCCTTTGATTTGAGCCAAAAGCGAAGGCGTGAGCTTTGTGCGCCCTACGGCAATTTTTATTTGAATTTCTTCTACCTCATTGTCTTCTAGGCCCCCAGAAACAAGAAGTTGTTCGATATCGCATATTTGCGCAATCGCTGCTTTTAGTCCGCCTGAATGTTTGCTTTCCGTGAGGTGTTGCAGCATGGTCAAAGCTAGATTGTCGAGTTCGTCGTCGCCTGTTTTTTTTAGGATATAGCTTAATATCAGCGCTTGTGTTGGCAGTACCGGTTCGACATAAATCAGATGTCCCTGCTTTTTTAAATCGATGATTGGAGGAAGTGAAGGCAGCCCAAGGGCTTCTCCTGGAGGTATTGTATTTGTCAGCAAGCTCTCAATGACGGGAAATAGTCGCTCGTAATTGTCGGATGGCATGCTAAGCCCTACCGTTATGTTGTTTGCATTAAAGTGTCGAGAGTGAAAGGCGCTAAGTTGTCTTATCAAATCTGTTGTCTTTACTTCAGCAAATGTAGCTGCCGTACCGACTGTAAATCGACTAAAGGGGTGTTCAGGATTAGTTTGTGTTTGCTGAACAGAAAGTATGCGCCGGCGCTCATCGCGTTTTTTCATCGAAAACTCTGCATCAATGGCAGTAATTTCTCGCTCTAGTTCCTCGCTTGAAAAAGACGGCAGAATCATTTTGTTGAGCAATATTGATAGGCTTTCAATGAAAAACTCACTTTTACACTGTAAGTGAAAGTTGCACGTTACAGAGTGAGTCCAAGCGTTGACTTGTCCACCGTATCTTTCGACTGTTTTTTGGAGATAGCCGATTTCTGGATAGTCTTTATTTGGAGAAAAAATCAAGTGTTCCAATAAATGGGTAAATCCAAAGCACTGATTCGTTTCGTAATAACGTCCAGCACGCACACTAAAAGAAATTGCGCAAACATCATTAAGATCTTGCTTTTCAACCGCAAGTCGAAGACTATTTGGAAATTTATTAGTGTAAATTGCTGTCTGATTATTATAAGTCAACGAATATCATTCTCTGAATTGGTTATTGGTTAGACTAAAGTAGTGACGAATCCTGTGTTTTAGGCGCAGGTTTGCTACATAGACATTAAAATCCCACTTTATAAATAGCGTCTGTTAATAGCAATACTTTAGAAGACAAGAAATGAACTTAATAATAATGCGCCATGGAGAAGCCGAGCCATATGAAACTAATGATCGCAATCGGCATCTCACGCGATTCGGTAAAACACAATCAGAGTATGCGGGACGTAGATTGGCTGAGTACCTGCAAAATGACTTGATTAAGCCGGAAATTGATCATTTGATTGTTAGCCCTTATCTTCGAACACAGCAAACATATGAAGCAGTGTCAAAAAAAATAATGGTTAAGTCCAAGATTGATACTGATCTTATTACCCCCGAAGCGAATATTGAACATGCTGCAGATTACATTCACGCAATGGCTACAGGGAGTTCAGCACCAAAAAATTTGATGTTAATCAGTCACATGCCTTTTGTAAGCTTGCTTGCGGATAAAATTTGTTTCGGATTTAATGCAAAAATATTTACACCTGCCGATATACTGATCGTTGACTATAATGTTAAAGGCCAACAAGGAAAGCAGTTAGCTTTGATCCAAAGCATCAATTAGGAGCGGTTGAATATAATGCCAAGAGTCTCATTACCAGTGACACTTCAATTAGCCTTAAAGCAGCATGTCGCTGCCGCTGATATCGATGACGATGACGAATTGCGCGCCATCATGGTGAAGCTTGGGGATCTGAATGAAAAAATAGAGGCTGTTAAACAAAAAGCCCGTCACAATCGCGCCTGTAAACGTTAATTCCTATCTTGCACCAAACGCCAGCTAGATAAACAGCCTCAAGCTTTTATCCCGAGTTTAGTTTTTTAATCACATGATTCTTCTATTGGGCTGACATAGAATGCAGGTTGAATACGCACGGTTTTAATCATGTTGCCGCTAATATCAACGATTTCTATTGGGTAGCCTGCTAGTCTCAGGCTAATGTTGTTTTCGGGAATATCTTCAAGGTACTCGAGGACTAAACCATTGAGTGTTTTGGGGCCGTCAGTGGGGAAAGACCAAGACATTTCTTTATTTAGTTCTCGAATATTAGCACTGCCATCAACCAAGTAGCTGCCATCTTGCTGCTCAATCGCCTCTTTACTATAGTCTGGAAGCATGTTGGTGGTAAAGTCACCAATGATCTCTTCTAGGATATCCTCTAGTGTGACCAATCCTTGAATGTCGCCGTACTCATCCACTACCAGACCAATGCGCTCACGCTCTTGTTGAAACTTGAACATTAGCTTGTGAAGAGGCGTAGATTCTGGTGTGTAGTATATTTCTCTTACCGCTCTCAACATTGTCGCTTTAGTGAATTGATCTTTCGAAAGTAAACGCAACGCATCTCTAACGTGCACAAAACCTACTGCATCGTCGATGCTATCTCTATACAGCAGTACCCGCGTGTGCTGAGAATAGGTAAGTTGACGTTGGATAAGCTTCCAGTCGTCGTTGATGTCGATGGCAAAGATATCACTACGAGGCACCATAATATCCTCGGCCGTGACTTTTTCTAAGTCTAATATGCTTACCAGCATGTCTTGGTGTTTTTTGGGTATCATCGTGCCAGCTTCGTATACGACGGTACGCAACTCTTCACGACTAAGCGAATCACCGTTGCCACTTTGTGGATTCATTCTAAACAAGAATAAAATGCCATTGGTGATGCCGTTTACGCCTTTGACAAAAGGGGTCATGACAAACAACAAGGGGAGTAAAATCACAGAGCTAGGAAACGCGACCTTTTCTGGATGCAAAGCGGCGTAGGTTTTTGGCGTAACTTCGGCAAAGATAAGCACAATCAGGGTAAGGCCAAAGGTGGCGACGATAGGGCCATAAAAATCACCAAACAAACGCCAGCACAATATTGTTGCTACGGTTGTCGCCGCAATATTCACCAAATTATTGCCTATTAAAATGAGACCGATAAGTCGATCCGGCCGATTGAGCAGTGACTGTACTCGCTTAGCCCCTTTGTGTCCTTCATTTGCAAGGTGTTTTAAACGGTAGCGATTAATGCTCATCAAGCCTGTTTCAGAACTCGAAAAGTAGGCAGAAAACACGAGTAAGACGCCTAAAATAATATATAAAGTTGAGTTTGATAATTGATCCAAGAGGGGTTACCTATATGTGCCGGTTATGCTGTAAATCATTGTCGATCTGTCAGTGCTGCTGTTCGTTCTAGCCAATAATGAACTCTTGTACAATGCGGGATCCGAAATAAGCCAGTGCCAAAATACTTAAGCCAATAACATTAATCACCACTGCATGCCGTGCTTTTAGCCCTTGCCATCGATGGAATATGAGTGATACGGAAAAAATGAGTAATGCTACAGAACTTAAAATTGTTTTGTGAGCATAGCCCTCAGCAAACATATTTGGCAGAAAGATGAAACCAGAAACGAGGGACGTGCCTAACACTATTGTGCCGGCCAGCATGAGCTTATATAAGATGTCTTCAACAAGTAATAAAGGCGGCAGATCACTGTGTAACATAGTCTTGCGCTTATGCTTAAGTTGGTAGTTGATGTAACTCAGTTGTAGTGCATAAAGAGCCGATATACTGAGTAAGCCAAAGGCTATGATTGAAAGACTTATGTGTGCGATCATGCCCGCATTCATATTGGCATCTATGTTCGTTGTTGAAGGCAGTACTATATTTAGAAACACAAAGAGTGAAGACAGCAGGCAGACGATCGGCAGAAAAACCAGATTCTTTATATACTGGTTTAAGAAGAACATGGATATAGTTACCAAAAACGCGAGCGTAAGCGTAACAAAACTGAGACTCAGTTTTTCATTTCCCAAGTGATAGAGGCTCAAAACAAGTATTAATAAATGTGCCAGAATACCCAACATCATGCTTAGTTGAGGCACTTTTGCAGACACCGCTGCGGGTGCAGGGTTAAAAAATTGACGCAACAAAAGTGTACCGGCAAGTAAATACGCGGTAATGCTAATCAATGATGTAATAAAAACGGTTGACATTGATGCTCTTCAATTATTGGATAAATGCACAAGATAGTATGTCGAATAGTAATCTAATCGAAGGCACTTGCAAAGTTTCCGATTCACTGATTCTTTTAAACTTAGCGACAAAAAAGAGGAGGCACTTCCAAGTACAATCCCACCTTGCTTTATTGTATACTTGAATCCATTGAACTAGGACAAGCAATAAACAGAGTATATGTTTCAGAACTTAACTGACCGTTTAGGCCAAACACTCAAAAATATAAGTGGAAAAGGGCGACTTACCGAAGACAACATTAAAGACGCTTTACGCGAAGTCCGTATGGCATTGTTGGAAGCAGATGTTGCACTTGCTGTAGTAAAAGATTTTATTGCAAAGGTTAAGGAGAGGGCACTTGGTACCGAGGTGAGCAAAAGCCTCAAACCTGGGCAAATGTTCATTAAAATTGTGCAGTCTGAGCTGGAATCAGTGCTTGGTGCTGAAAGCGTTGGTTTAAATCTAGCCGCGTCTCCGCCAGCCGTTGTGATGATGGCTGGTTTACAAGGCGCCGGTAAAACGACCAGCGTTGGTAAGTTAGCGAAGTACTTGAGCGAGCGGGAAAAGAAAAAGGTACTTGTTGTGAGCGCAGATGTATATCGCCCAGCAGCAATAAAACAGCTTGAAACACTTGCCGCAGAAGTTAATGTCGAATTTTATCCCTCAACCATTATGCAAAAGCCGGTGGATATTGTGAATGCGGCTATCGACCATGCAAAGCTTCAATTTGTTGATGTGCTATTAGTCGATACGGCTGGTCGTCTTGCAGTCGACGAAAAAATGATGGACGAAATAAAGGCACTCCATGCTGCCGTTACCCCTGTAGAAACCTTGTTTGTGGTTGATGCAATGACCGGCCAAGATGCGGCAAACACCGCTAAGGCGTTCAACGAAGCACTGCCGTTAACGGGCGTTATTTTAACCAAAGCAGACGGTGATGCGCGCGGCGGTGCCGCTTTGTCAGTGAAACAGATCACAGGCAAGCCCATTAAGTTTTTGGGTATGGGAGAAAAAGTTGATGCGCTTGAGCCGTTTCATCCTCAAAGGATTGCTTCTCGCATTCTAGGGATGGGGGATGTGCTCAGTCTTATCGAAGAAGTTGAGCGCAAGGTAGACAGGTCGAAAGCAGAAAAACTTGCCAAAAAAGTACAAAAAGGTAAAGGATTCGATTTACAGGACTTTAAAGAACAACTCGAACAAATGCGCAACATGGGCGGCATGATGTCGCTGATGGACAAACTACCAGGGATGGGTGGCATGTCTGCAAAAATAAAAGAGCAGGCAAATGATAAACAATTTACGCAGATGGAAGCGATCATTAATTCCATGACGCCAGCTGAACGTCAGCGCCCCGATGTGATTAAAGGTTCTCGCAAACGACGTATTGCCGCTGGCTCTGGTACGCAAATTCAGGATGTTAACCGCTTACTCAAGCAATTTACGCAAATGCAAAAGATGATGAAAAAAATGGGTGGGGGGAACATGAAAAAAATGATGCGCGGAATGGGCGGCATGATGCCTCCAGGTGGCATGGGAGGCATGGGAGGATTTGGCGGTGGGTTTCCGCCAAAACGCTAACGGTGTTGATCAATTAAGATAGGATTGCCATCGGGATCTTTCAAAGCTATGTGAGCGGGTCCTGATGAGCTTTCGTCGACTATTGAATCGATTGCAATTCCCTTACTCATGAGGTGTTTTTGAATGTCTCTCACATCAGAAAATGGATTAACCTCTTTTGCTTGATTATTCCACCCAGGATTGAAAGTGAGCATATTTTTGTCAAACATACCTTCAAATAAGCCAATAGTGGTTGAGTCACCATTTCTCAAAATCAACCATTTTTGAGATATGTCGCCACCACTTACAACAAAGCCTAAGGTTTCATAAAACTGTTTTGACTTTTCAATATTTGCAACGTTTAAACTCAGTGAAAATGCGCCTAGTTCCATTGCGACCTCCTGTTAGGACTTGCATAAATCGAAGATCAAGCCTAGTCAATTAACGCTTGATATACCGCGTTTCTAAAATCGTCGTGATAGGGATGGAAACCCATAGGGAGAAACTGCGTCATACTGATCATGATCATATTCTCCTTAGGGTCGATGCGAAAGTAAGTTGAGGCAGCGCCACCCCATCCAAAGTTTCCAGTAGAACTCATAAAGTTTACTTGGTCTTCATCAACCGTAACCGACATGGCTAAACCATAACCTTCTCCTTTTGCGTCAGGTGCAAACGGGATCAAATCGTCAGGCAAGTGGTTTGAACGCAAGTATTGCACTGTCTTTCGGCCAAGAATGCGCGTGCCATTGAGCTCACCACCATTCAACAACATTTGGGTAAATTTGTAATAATCGCCAATAGTCGAGGTTAAGCCGCCGCCGCCATTGTGCACCGCGGGGTCAGTTGTAAAGGAGCCCAGCATACCATTTTCATTGACAACTGTTTGCCCCTTGTCCCCAGGGCTATATAGCTGCGCAAAACGCGTCAAGTTTTCTTGTTTTACATAAAAACCCGTGTCGTTCATATTTAAAGGGGTAAATATGACTTCTTGCATGTACTCGCCAAGTTTTTTGTTTGTTAAACGCTCAACCAACAAACCAATAATGTCCGTGTTTATTCCGTAATGCCATTTAGTGCCGGGTTGGTGGTTTAGCGGTAGGCTCGCCATTGTCTCTAGTGCTTGTGTTGAAGAGGTGTTAGTTAGTTTGGAGAATGCTTCTTGATATAGTTTGTCGACAGGGCTTTGTGTAAAGCCATAAGAAAAGCCAGCTGTATGCAAGAATAGTTGTTTTATCGTCACTAAAGACTCCGCATCTTCGACAACCATGTTTTCACCCTCACCACTCACATACACTTTTAAATTTTTTAATTCGGGTAAGTGTTTTTCTATGGGGTCATTCATATGAAATAGACCTTGTTCCCACAGCGTTAATGCGGCAACGGCCGTGATTGGTTTGGTCATCGAATAGATACGAAAAATGGTATCTTCGGTCATCGGCAATTCCGCTTCTCTATCGCGCATACCGTTTGCTGATAAATGCACTACTTCGCCATTTCTTGCTACTAGGCTTAAAGTGCCGACGAGCTTGTCTGCTTGAATATAACGCTGCATCACATCATCAATACGGGACAAGCGTTGTACTGAAAATCCTTGCGAAGTATTGGGGCTGCCGGCCGTTGGGCTGGCCGTAGGTGATGCGGCATTACATCCACCCACAAATACTACACTGCCGATGAGCAAGGGTTTTAATATGACTGCAAAGTGCTTGATACTAAATAATTTCATTGTAATCCTAATGTGATCCGTTGATCTTGTTGTGCAACTAGATCCTAGTGTAGGTTAAATATCTGATATAAACAAAGTCGAGTCTTTAGGGGCTGTACGCCAAAGGTCAACAGACCCTGGCTTGGGATGTTACTCAGCAACCGATTCACACGCTTTGATGTCAGTACGAGTATCAAGTTTTAGGATCCGTCCTTGATCATCCAAATTTAACGCCATCATGTCACCAATATGCGGTTGCACGCTCAGATTCGGTGTTGTTTGTATATCTTTTAACAGTAACTTGGTTATATGAATAAGCTCGTTGTCACAGCTAAGTAACTTGATACCATCCGTATCATCAATCACTTCGACTATCTTTTGATCATAAATAGTATTGAGTTCGAGTGTCATCATATGGCTATTAAATTCCTCGTCATACATTATTTTTTTGGCGTTAATATTAGTAGCTGTTTCCGATTTTAAACTGTGCAATTGCACGGCAATAAATTGTTCTTTAGGTTTTTGTGACGAATACTCAATAGATGGAGAAAGGGCTTTGCCTTGCAATATCTGAAAGCTAATGATACCCATTGCGATAGCAATCGACGCCACTATCGCCCCTTGCTTTATATAGTTACTCATCCACGTAACATTACTCCATATAAACTTACTCCATGCAAACTCACTCCATGTAAGATTGCTTTCTCTTTTTTTATCATTGAAGAGTTTCGTTTGGATGCTTGCAGGCGGTGTATGAGATAGCTTTCGCTCTTTGTACAGTTTTTCTATCGACAAGGGATTTTTCAGTTCGTTGTTACTGGTGTCGCTAGTGGCGTTTGTATTGATATTAGACTGCGCTGTTTTAGACATGATAGGCCTCCATCTGTGCTTGAAGCTTTTCTCTCGCGTAACGCAATCGCGTTTTACATGTTTCTTTGTTTGTTTGAGTAATTTCAGCTATATCTTCAATAGAAAACCCTTCTTGTTGAAGGCAAAATGCTTCTTTTTGATAAAAAGGTAAACTATTTAATGCGATATCAAATGCCTCTCTAAGAGAGGTACTATCTGCATCAATGTTTTGATTTTGCGCAAGTTGGTTTACTTCGCATTGATGCTGTTCTTCTGAGTATTCGATATCACTAATAAAAGACAGTTTCTTGTGTTTTTTGTACTCGTCAATACATGCGTTTCTGGCACTTGTGTACATATATCTGTCATTCCGCACCCACTTTCAAGATTTCAAACTGATTGGATGTGATCTTGCTTTTTTTAAACT
>NZ_JBHRSW010000049.1:0-92881 GCF_042646125.1 Agaribacter flavus | reverse complement strand
TTAGCGGCGATGGTAGTGTGGGGATTCCCCATGTGAGAGTAGCACATCGCCAGACTCCTAATCTAGACACAAGCCCCAGCTTATGCTGGGGCTTTGTTGTTTTTACTCCCTAACAAAATGTGAAACAAAGATTTACACATATTTTCCTTATTTAATTTTAAATTAGCGCATAATACGTTGAGAGGGATCTAAAGTTCAATTGAATGGGCTCCTCTGTCGACAGAATAACACACAAGTTTCTCAGGACTTTTAGTGAAACCAAGGGAAGAATATATGCGTAAAATACACACAATGACTGCTCTCATATTTAGTATTGTTTGCATGAGTGTTGGTGCAACAGAACTAAATATCGATTATGAAAAATTCAAGTTGGACAACGGTTTAACGGTTGTTGTTCATGAGGATCGCAAAGCACCAGTGGTTGCTGTAGCGGTATGGTATAAAGTTGGCTCTAAAGATGAACCTCAAGGTAAGACAGGTTTTGCTCACTTGTTTGAACACCTAATGTTCAATGGTTCAGAAAACTATGACGATGAATGGTTTGGCCCTTTACAAGAAGCCGGTGCAACAGGAATGAATGGGACGACGAGCTTCGATCGCACTAACTACTTTCAAACAGTGCCAACTCCCGCGCTAGACCGTGTGCTTTGGATGGAGTCTGATCGAATGGGACATTTACTCGGTGCGATCACTCAAGAAAAGCTCGACGAACAACGCGGTGTTGTACAAAATGAGAAACGTCAGGGTGAAGATCAACCCTATGGGGGCGTATTCGAACGAGTATTTACCAATTTATTCCCAACAGGTCATCCCTACTCACACTTACCTATAGGCTCAATGGCTGACCTTGATGCTGCGTCATTAGAAGATGTAGAAGAATGGTTTAAGAAATATTATGGCGCAGCCAATGCTATTTTAGTGTTAAGTGGTGACATCAACGCTGAAGAAGCAAAACCGCTGGTAGAAAAATATTTTGCAGACATCGCCCCAGGACCCGCTTTGACTAAGTGGAATGAGTGGGTTCCCAAGAGAAAGGAAAACTCTCGCGAAACAATGCAGGACAAGGTACCTCAGACTAGAATTTATCGTATTTGGGTTTCACCACAAGATACTGACCCTACTTCTACAGATTTATTTGTCGCAGCAAGTGTTTTAGGAGATGGTAAAAACTCTCGTATGTACAAAGAGTTGGTGTATAACCAGCAGATAGCGACGAGTGCTTCAGTGTTTAACTATGAATTACAAATGGCTTCGGTTTTCGGCGTAATCGTAGACGTTAAAGACGGTGTCGAACCCGCTTTTGTAGAAGCGGAAATGGATAAAATTATTGCCAAATTTTTAAAAAAAGGGCCGACAAAAGATGAAGTTGAATTAGTCGCAACGAAAACACGCGCTAGCATTATTCGTGGCTTGGAAGAAGTTGGTGGATTTGGTGGTAAAGCCGATACTCTTGCTAGAGGCGAGATGTTAGCCGGTGATCCTGCATACTTTCAAACAGAGCTTAAGCAGCTCGACAACGCAAAGACCAAAAGCGTCCTGAGTGCTGCAAGAACGTGGTTAGGCGATGGCTGGCATCAAATTACGGTAGTGCCGTTGCCAAAATATGCAGCTTCAGAAGAAGGTGTAGACAGAAGCACGGGACTACCAAACATAAATTCAGAAACAGTCCTAAGTTTTCCCAAGACCGAACAAGCTACACTTTCAAATGGCCTGAAAGTAGTTGTCGCCAATCGTTCTACCATCCCTGTGGTTGAGCTATCAGTGCAGTTTGACGCAGGATATGCAGCGGATGCAACAGGGAAGCTCGGCTTAGCAAACTTCACTTCCCGTATGCTTGATGAAGGAGCAGGTAAATACGACGCCTTAGAATTGTCCGCCGAATTAGAAAAGCTCGGCACAAATCTGTACACAGGTTCGAACTTGGATACTACTAGTGTATCGATGTCAATGTTGAAAGAAAACTTAGGTGCGTCTCTTGATATACTCGGGGACGTATTGATTAGACCATCTTTTAAGCAAGAAGAGATAGAGCGTCAGCGTGATTTGATTTTGACCGGCATTGCCCAACAAAAAGTCCAACCTGTTTCAATCGCTCTAACAGTCTTACCTCCTTTAATCTATGGAGAAGGTCATGCCTACGGATTACCTTTTACTGGAACAGGTACTGAAGAAGCCGTAAAAACTGTTACCAGAGAAGATTTAGTCACGTTTAAAGAACAATGGATGCGCCCCGACAACGCAACTATATTTGTGGTTGGGGACACAGATATGACCACAATAAAACCTTTACTGGAAAAGTCACTAGGCAAATGGAAAGCGAAAGGCAACAAACAAATCAAAACCATCACTGAAGTGTCGTTACCTGAAAAAGGGCAAACCATTATTATTGACCGTCCTGGCTCTCAACAATCATTAATTTTAGCGGCACATTTGGCACCTCCTACCGGCGTGGAAAACAATATTGCTATTGATGCAATGAATGAAACGCTAGGTGGAGCCTTCACTGCCAGAGTAAATATGAATTTGAGGGAAGACAAGGGCTGGGCATATGGTGCTTATACCTTCTTACAAGATGCTAGAGGTCAACGTCCATTTATGGTTTATGCACCGGTTCAAACTGATAAAACTGGTGCCTCACTGAACGAATTGCTTAAAGAGTTAAATGCTTACACGAGTGATAAACCACCAACAGAGATCGAGCTAAACCGTGCGAGATTAGACCGTGTTCGGTCGCTGCCCGGGCAATATGAGACTTCGGGCGCAGTATTAAGAAGTCTATTATCAAGTAATCGTTTTGGTCGTGAATACGACTATCCTACGTCCTTGGTAGAAAAATATAATGCGCTGACATTAGAAGATCTTGAAAACGCTGCTGCGCAGTTGTTGTACCCAGATAAGTTAACTTGGGTAATCATTGGCGACGCTGAAAAAATAAAACAAGAAGTAGAAGCCGCTGTGGGTAAGGTCACTGTCAAAAGTATGGATGACTTATAAAACTGTATTGAAAAGCAAGCTTGAGTTAGCCGAATGCTAACTCAAGCTATTTAACCTGAACTCGGGATAAGCAACCCCGTCCAGCAGCGCCCTAAATCCCGAGTTCAGGTTATTTAAGCTTTCTATTGGGCTAAACTCGTTTGGCCACTAGTAGTGCCCTAACACCCCTAGACTTGATCATTTACGCGTAAAGCGCTTTCCTAGATTTAATAAGGCAAGGCAAAGTAATCCAATAATCACCCCTAAGACGAAAACACCAACTAACTCCATTGATGATTGAATTAACCAGTTTTCGGGTAAAGCATTAAGAAGGTCTACTTGCACATGATGTAAAACGGGAATACTGTGCAAAATAATTCCACCGCCAACTAAAAACATGGCAATGGTTCCAACAAAAGAGAGGACATGCATTAAGGCGGGTGCGAAAATAAGTAAGGCTCTACCCGCAGATCGTTGAAGTTTATTGTAGCTACCTGAAACTGATTTCTTCAATAGCCAAAGTCCCATATCATCCAATTTAACGATTAATGCAACAAAACCATATACGCCTACTGTAAACGCGATAGCGAGCAAGGACAACACGGTAATTTGTGTACTAAATGCCGCGGTTTGTACTGTCCCCAAAATAATCACGATAATTTCTGCTGACAACACAAAATCTGTTTTTATTGCGCCATTTATTTTTTCTTTTTCTATCGCTGATATTTTTTCTGGCGTATCGACTTTAGACAAATCCTCTTGTGTATTTTCGTGATCGGACGAGAAAAATTTATGAAACAGTTTTTCTGCGCCTTCAAAGCAAAGATAAAGCCCACCGATGACAAGCAACACATTAATGAGCCACGGAACAAAATAACTGATTATTAATGCACTCGGCACTAGTATTAGCTTGTTATAAAACGAACCCTTTGCGACTGCCCAAATAACAGGAAATTCTCGTTCTGCCTTTACTCCGGATACTTGTTCGGCGTTTAGTGCCAAGTCATCACCGAGCACGCCCGATGTTTTTTTTGCTGCTACTTTTGATAAAACCGCGACATCGTCGAGTACACTGGCGATGTCGTCAAGTAAGGTAAGTAATGTTGAACTAGCGATGAGTGATCTCCTTATTCATGGGTTCCTGAGCTTAAAAGCAGTCTATGTAGCCAAATAAAAAGCAAGCAACTTGCTCGTTTTCATAAATCTATCATTGATTTTATATATACAGCAATTGGTGTATTGTGTTTTTGCACCAAATAGAAGGCAGTATTATACTGGTTAAAAAGTCAGCGCAAATACTTCGTGGGTAAAGAGCTGGAAACAAAGGGATAAGCAATGCTTGCGTTAAGTAATATTAAAAAGTTTTTTCAGAACGGAGAGGAACGCGTAACAGCAATTAACGATCTTAGCTTGAAAATAGCAGAAAATGAGTTTGTTGCAATTATGGGAAGCTCTGGCTCAGGCAAGTCTACATTGATGAATGTTCTTGGTTGTTTAGACACACCAAATTCTGGAAAATACACGCTTAATAATCAAGATGTTGCTTCTCTTTCTGACGATGCCTTGTCGAAAATTAGGAATGAGCATATTGGCTTTATTTTTCAAACCTTCCACTTGTTACCTAAATTAGATGCGATAGAAAATATTAAGTTGCCGTTGCGCTACTCAAAAATTAATGAAGTAGAAGCAAACAAACGGGCGAATGAACTAATAAATAGAGTTGGCTTGAGTCACAGAAAGCATCACAAGCCATTTGAAATGTCTGGTGGGCAGCGGCAAAGAGTGGCGATAGCTAGAGCGCTTATTAATCAACCTTCCGTAATCTTAGCGGATGAACCTACGGGTAATCTAGACAGTAAAACATCAAATGAAATTATGAGCTTGCTAAGTGAACTTCATCAACAGGGGCAAACCATTGTAATGGTTACCCACGAAGATGAAATTGCTGAATACGCTCAACGGGTTATCCGAATGAAAGACGGTGTAATTATTTCTGAATAGGCAATGCGATGAACGCTCAAATCATACACTCTTGCAACACAAACAAACATGTTTGCGGTAAACATAAAAACTATCTATTAAACCTAGCGACAAGCTTTGCCTGCATGTTTTTCTCTTTAACAATATCAGAGCTAGCAAGAGCCGACGAACTAATATTAACTGGCAATATAAGTTCTTCAGCAAAGCAGATCGTGAGTGCGCCACAAGGAAGCAGATGGCAAATTCAAATTCAATGGATGGAGCAAGAGGGGAAAATAGTGCAGAAGGGTGCGCCTGTCGTTGTATTTGATGGGGCGACAGAGCAGAATCAACTATTGAGCAATGAAGAGAACTTGGAACGCTTGGAGTTAGAGCTAAAACAACTTTCTTTGGAGCAGGATCAAAAGGTTATTGATGCCGAAGGTAGCCTAAAAGTGGCAAAAATGAGAGTAGAAAAGGCTGCCATCGAAGCTTCGGTGCCAGAAAGCGAAGTCAGCGCTTATGATAAAGGTCAATATGATCTAGCTTTGCAAAAAGCAATGCTCGAACAAGTGAAAGCTGAAGAGGCTTTAAGCAGAGCATACCGTGAGCAGGAAGCAGAACTGAAGAAAAAGCAAGTTGATATCTTAAAAACAAAAGAGCAAATATCTTATCTAGAGAGCGTGATGGCACGTTTAAAGGTATTGGCCGAATACACGGGACCCGTCAATTATGCTACTCATCCTTGGTACGGTGAAAAAATCTCGGCAGGAATGAACGTGAGGCCAAGTTGGAAGGTGTTGGATGTGCAGTCAACAAGTAATTTTCAAATTGAGACTTGGGTTCATGAAATAGATGCAGTAGGGTTGAAAGATAACACGGCTGTGATGATTGTAATGGATGCCTTTCCCGATAAAAGGTTCAAAGGAAGAATAAGGCATCTGTCAAAACAAAGTGAAACGAAACCACAATGGAGTAAAAGTGCTTATTTCCCTGCAATAGTCGTGTTTGATCAAGAGCCAGATTTAAAATTGCTACCGGGTATGAGCGTACGCATACATGTTCACAAAGGAGGCGAAAATGTTTAAACCACCAAGCAGCAAAAAAGCCATTGTCTGTATGTTCGTTGCACTTTTTCTCCTTGGCTGCGCTGAACGGGGAGCAGAAAATGTAATCGAAAGGGATTTAACACCTGCTGTCAGTGCGCCGGCTGAGCTTGTGTCTTTGCAAGAAATTTCTATCTCGCCGCCGAATATTCCTCGTACTTGGGAATACAAAATCGAATATTTAGCGAGAGAAAACTCCTTCGTGCAAGCTGGTGATTTGTTAGTAAAATTTGATGGTCAACGATTGACTACTGAACTACTAGAGCGTCAAAGCCAACTCGGTGCTGAAAAAAAGGAAGCAGAGAGAATCAGTTTAGAGAACAAAGCTAAATTAGAGCAGCTGACTTTAGATTTGGCTGAAGCAAAAAAAAATAGGGAGATAGCCAAACGCAAGGTTGAAATTACCGACGTTTCTCGTTCTGAAATTGAACGCAAAAAACAGCAAGCTGAATACAAGATAACAACGGAATTATACACGCAAGCAAAACAGCGTATTAAACAACATCACACAGCGATGCAAGTGAGTGAGCAAGTTCAGGGCGCCAAAGTAGAAAAAGCCAAGTTTAGGGTGCGTCAAATAGAAGACAGCATTAAGAAGTTGACGATTAATGCACCTTCATCAGGTATGGTGACGCTAATACCAAATAGTGATGATGATAAGCCTGCGGTGGGTGATACCGTCTTTATGGGTTTGAGAATAATTTCATTACCATCTTTAGAAAAAATTGCGGTTAAAGTCGAGTTTGATGAATCAGTGACTTCTCAAGTAACTTTAGGGGAAGAAGTACGGGTCACTTTGGATGCTTATCCCGAAAAACCTTTTTCTGGCACTATCAGCGAACTAGGTCAGTCATACCGCTATAAATCAAAAAATAATATGAAAATCGTGTTTGATGCTTGGGTCACACTCGATACTTTGGATCTGGATATTATGCGACCAGGCATGAAGGCAACGGTAGAACTCCGAGGTGAACAATCATGATGCGCTGCTATGCCAGTTTGTTATTGAGCTTATCTTTGTTTAGTTGTAACTCAGAGCAACAAAGCACTGTTCCACTATTTGAAGTTAAAAAAACAGCATTTAATATCACGGTATCGGGTTTCGGAGAAATAGAAGCCGCGCAATCTCAAAAGATATTGAGCCCAGGAAGGCGCCCAATGACACTCGCGTGGCTAAAAGATGAAAATTCTTATGTAGAAAAGGGTGAGGTTATTGCTAGGTTCGATGCTCAACAAATCCAACGTGACAGTCGCGAAGAAGAATTAGAGTTATTAAAGCTAGAACAAGATATTCTGAAAAGCGAAGCAAAACAAAAAGAACAAAAGCACGAAGTAGCATCGGATCAAAGTTTTGTGAAACATGAATTTGACTTTGTAGATCGTTTTGCCATTGATGACCTTCGAATATATTCTCAGCTAGAGATCATTGATACTCTGGCAAATAGAGACTTTTTGGAAGCAAAAGACGGCTTTTTATCTTGGAAAGACAGTAGTATTGATGATCAACATGATAGCCAAATGGCTGTTTTAAACATAAAACGTTCAGGCGTTGATACTAAGTTTCAACAATTACAACAAGCGCTATCGAGTCTCGAAGTTGTCTCTCCCTATTCAGGCTTACTTATTTACCAAAAAGACCGCCGAGGTGAAAAGCCGAGTGTAGGTCAAACTGTTTTTCCAGGTCGCTCTATTGCCCAAATTCCAAACCTTGAAAACATGCAAGCAAAGATTTATGTCCAAGCTAATGAAGCGATTGACCTAGCGGTGGGGCAAAAAGTCGAGATCCGCTTAGATGCTTTCCCTGATACTACGTTTACTGGTGAGACTAGCGATGTATCAGGTTTTCCGAGAAGTATTGAACGCGGAAATCCTGTTACGTACTTTGAATTGACGGCTTCATTAGATCAGCAAGACAAAGCAATTATGCAACCAGGTCGAAAACTGAGCGCCAGTATTACTGTTAAGAATACGTCGGAATCGCTCGTGGTTCCATTGCAAACACTTCATCATGAGCAAGGTGAAAGTTATGTCTATGTCAAGCAAGGGGATTTTTTTGATAAAAGGAAAGTGCGAAGTGGAAGAAAAAATTTGTACTTAGTAGAGATTACAGAGGGGATTACCGGCGGTGATTTAGTTGCGCTTAGTCAACCTCCACTTAATATGATAGGAAATGGATAGTGTTCACACAGTATAAAGTCCTTATTTCCGATGCCATTCAGGAGCTATTGGCACAAAAGTTACGCACATTTTTAACTTTGTTGGGCATGATTTTTGGCGTTGGAGCGGTGATTGCCATGCTGAACATAGGTGAAGGCGCTGAACGTGAGGCGCTCAAACTAATCGATTCAATGGGCGTTAACAACATCATTGTGAACGCTAAAGAATATGAAAAAAACGAGCTAGTAGAAATCAGAGAAGAGTCGCTTGGTTTAAATTTGGGTGATGTTCAAGCGGCGCTATCAACCTTACCGTTTGTAGAAGGGTATAGTGCATCAAAAGATATCGATATTCACGATTTGTACAGTGACTTTGCTAAAAGTGAAGCGACCGCCTTGGGTGTGACAACTACCTATTTTAAACATGGAAATTTGACTGTCGAAGTCGGGCGAGTGCTGAACGAACAGGACGAGCACAAACTCGCTCAAGTAGCTGTGTTAGGCGCGGATGCCGCTGCTGAGCTGTTCCCTACATTTCAAAGCGATAAAACTCAAATCGTGGGTCAATACCTTAAATTGAATCATGTCTGGCTCGAGGTAGTGGGTGTCCTTGAAGCACCAGAAGGCGCGAAAAATGAATTTCAAGGCGTTAAAATCGGCGGCGACAGGTATACGGTATTTGTGCCGCTTAATACCAGTGCAAAAAAGTTTTCTCGGAATTTACTAGATAGTGAACTTGATAGCATAAAACTAAACATAGCTAGTGGCACTGACCCAATGGTAGCGGCAAAAGCCATCGATAGTTTGATAAAATTGCGACATGGTGAGCTTGACGATTATGAGCTCATTATTCCAGCTGCTTTGCTTGAACAACAAAAACAAACACAACAAATTTTCAACATTGTAATGGCATGTGTTGCCGGTATTTCGCTGTTAGTGGGTGGAATAGGCATCATGAATATAATGCTTGCAAACGTGATGGAGCGGACAAAAGAGATTGGTTTGCTTCGAGCAGTGGGTGCCACTCAAAAAGATATTCGTCGCCAATTTATCGCCGAGAGTTTTACGATTTCGGTAGTGGGAGGGGTCTTAGGTATTTTCTTTGGTTTAGTATTATCTGAGGTTATCGGTTTTTATTCCGAGTGGGCCGTTAGCTGGTCAATGCCCGCCATCTTTTTGTCTATGACAATTTGTATGGTAGTCGGCGTAGGGTTTGGTGTATTCCCCGCTATTAAGGCATCTAAGTTAAACCCAATTGATGCCTTACACAGCGATTAATGACCGAAAGCACAAATAATAAATAATGATAAACAGCCTCTATTTTACATCCACGCGGGCTTGTCTTTTTCTACGATGAGTAAACCTCTATCCATTAGCGCAATAGCTACGTCATCGGGTAGGTAGGGGATCGAGTGTGCGCCTGAGGCGAGCACCATTTGTATACTAGCGAGTTTGTGCGCCTCCATCAAAACAGTTTGCTTGACTTTTGTTTGTTGGATTTTACCAAGTGGGAAAATACTAAAATCAACGCCAAGCAGTCCTTTTCTAATGCATACAAAATCTTCGCTAAAATCGTAACCCCAGCGATACCAACGCAATACAGATAGCCCCACTAGTAGTACAGAAACGAGACTCACGATAATCCAACCGATAAGATTAAAACTCGCGAGGTAAGCGACGACAAAAAGTAATACGCATACGGGAATAACAGGGAAAATAAGCAGCCTCAATATGTATCTTGGATTTATATGCTGGTAGGCTCGATGGTTGATAGACGCTTGCTTGAATACATCATGGATGAGAGCGTCTGACTCTGTTGGCGTGACAGAGGGCACAACTAAACTACTCGCTACGTTTAGTTGTGCGCCCTGATTATGTCCAGCTTGGCTCGTACTGTTTTGTGCAAACTTCACGTTTGCTCTACCGATAATTCTGTCTAGCCAATCTTGTTGTTGAATCGCCACTTGTATTCTACTAGCCTTCATACTCACTTCTTGTTTGGTAATCAGGCCACTACGTTTAATATATCGAGCACCTTGTTTGCTGAGTTGGTAGTTGTAAAACACAAAGATGGAACCGATAACGGACAGTAGTACGACCGCCAACATAATCACCATTACGATCGATAATATATGCAGAATGAATAAGCCAAGGCTTTGCGAGTTGTAGTCTAGGTAGCCAGCAATATCAAAACCAATTGCTTCCATTATCGCACCTATGTTTTCAACAATTGGGTTGTAAAATGGTGCCGCTGCGCCAAGCAAAATCCATATTCGATTGTTTGTAATGCCGTGAATGACTAGGTCGCCAATAGAACGGGTATTTAAAATGTGTTCGCTGGCATCTGAATCGACTGAAGTGGCTTGTTCAGCATGCAGGCTCGAAAGTTCATTGCTATCGGTACGATGTTTGATCGTATGCAGAACGCGAGCTTTTAAGGCTTCAGCTTCATGCAGCTTTAAGGCGACAATTTTCGCTTCTTGCTGAGATGAACCTGCTGTTTCCAGTTCTACCGTAGCGTAGTCGTTGAAACGATAATAAAACGCTTGTTCAATTTTGACGTTTTGAATTTTTTCAAAAGGTAAATCTAAATGAGTCTTTCTTAACACGCCTTGTTTTATTTCAATACGATCATTACTCAGTTTAAATGTGTAAAAAAAGTACTTAAATAGCGCAAAAACCATGAAAACAGCCAGCAAACAAAGCACAGCGAGGAAAACATAATCTAGATGTTGTTTTATCTTATCCGACTGCAATACCAAGGCAGGTATTAGATAAAAAGCAATGTTCGTGATAAAGAAAAATAGACTCTTAAAGAAAAAATAGGCAATCCCAATCGGCGCGACTCTTGACCAGTCATCAAGCGGTTTGTTTGTGTTGGATAAGCCTTGTTCGTTGTTACTCATCTAGGCTTAAATCCTTGTGGTCAAGAATGTATCCACGCAGTTTTACTGCCGTTTCGTATGCAAGACCGGGAATGTAAAACGTGTGACTAGCTCCGCCCGCGCTAAAAACTTGTAAAGTAGCCAGATCTGCTTTGCGTTCGATGGGGCCGCGTTTTATCTCGATATGTTGTATTCGCAAAATCGGTTGACTGAGATGTTTACGAAAAAACAAGCCTGTCTGAAAGTGCAGGTCATGCTCCCGCAGCGCATAGGCCTTCTGTGGATCGGCAAAAAAATGATATACAAAAACCCATGATCCAAGCAGACATATTGCCGCAACTATCCATAGGTAATGTTGGTGGTAACCACTGGGCATATCTATAAACCATGCAAATTTTAGAAAAACGGGGATAGCCGCAATGAAAAGAGTAAAAAGTAGCGTAAAAATCAAGTTGATTTTGCGGTACTTGGGAGAGAGTGGGCTGAGTATCACCTTGGTTATACTAATATCTGAATCAGACAATATGTTGTTAGTAAACGCCATGTTTTTGCTCTGTAACGGGGTTAAAGTAGGAGGTGTTGACGCAATTGCTACAAAGATTAAAGTAAACAAGAACTTCGATACAAAGTCTAGTACACGTTAATCTCCCGTTACAATTTGATCCCTCCCGTTTTCTTTGGCTGAGTATAAGGCCTCGTCGGCTCGTTTAAGTGCTTCGCTTATTTTATCTGTTTTAGAAGGGGAGACCATGCCTACAGATGCGGTTGTGACTTGATCAAGTTTTAGACGTTCACTGATTTTTCTGATGCGTTCAGAAAAAACGTTTAACAAACGTTCTCCCTGGTTAAGTGGTGTTTCGGGAAAAATAAATAAAAATTCTTCTCCACCAATTCTGCCGATACTATCGGTTTTTCTGAAACACTCTTTGGCAATTTGTGCAAACGCTTTCAAGACCTCATCGCCGATTTGATGGCCGTAATTATCATTGATTTTTTTAAAATGATCTAAGTCTACAATAGCAATACAATAGGCCTGCTTGTTACGTCTAAACATGTCATGTTGAAATGATAGAATTTCAAAAATTCGCCGCCGCGAGTATAGGTCAGTCAAATGATCCCTATGCGCTATTTGCTCTAGGTTTTTGCGATGGTTTCGAGTTCGAATAAACAATAAAAACAGCAGTATACTACTCAAAAATAGTAAAACCATAATGACTGAATACAACTGCGTAAGCATGGCTTTGTTTTCAAGCTCAGTTTCCTGTGATTCGTTTTCTTGTTTTAATTTAATGTTCTCTTGTTGTTGCAGTTTCAGTTGAAAATTAGTGTGCATATCGAGCATGCGTTTCATTTCGTCAATGGGTTGGTTGAGTTCTCTACTTTCGACAATATGTTTAGTCAACCTATACGCATCCTCATATCTCCCTAATATACTCAGTAATTCAGCTCTGTGTAAGTGAAGGTTTTGCAAGAGTGAAAACGGGATTTGTTGGTTCTGAATCACTTCAAAAGCCGTGACCAAGTGTTCTATCGCGGCGTCGATGTCGTCATTCCCTGCGTAGGCCATACTCAATAATAAGTGCGAATCAGCCATTGATGATGAAGAGGTTTCACCAGATAGTGCTATAGCCTGTTTAGCAAACTCTATGGCTTGTTCAGTGTTAGTTGCCTGTAGAGCAATTTTGGCTTTGTTTTTAAATAGTTGTGCTGAGATGTTTTGATCTGGTGTGCTAGAGAGTATTTTTTCTGCTTCTAACAGGTGATTGAGGGCTATAGTACTCTGGTTGACGGCAATATAACTTTCTGCACTTAAAACTAATGCTTGGGCTAGCATATGCGGTAATTCTCGCTGTCTCAATGTTGTAAGTGCTTGATTGGCGTAGCTAACTGCTATGGAATGCTCGCTTCTACTTTGGTGAACTTTCATAATCGACATGGCGATTTCTGAAATTTTATACTCGTTATCTATCGTTTTTGCTAGCTGAAGTGCAAGCTGGAGATCTTGCAAAGCATCGATATTTGCCCCCATGGTGGTATCGATTTTGGCTCTTTTCTGCAAACGGTTTACAAGATCGAGGGTACCAAAGTCAGCGTTACCTTGGTTTATGGCGTTACCTATCGCCTGGCGAGCTTGTTCAAATTGACTAGAAGAAAACAGAAGGTCGCTCATTTTTTCAAAAAGTATTGCGCGTATTTGTCTACCACTTTCTAGCTCATTAGAAAAACTGGCGGTAATACCTGCCCGTAGCTTTTCTGCTGCCAATTGTTTTTTGCCAAGCGCTTCATATGCCTGAATAGCTACGAATAAGGTTTGAAAATCTTGTTTACTTCTAAATGCAAATACTTGTTTTGCAGAAATATACGCAGCCGGATCTTGTTGCATCTCAAGCAGCTGATACTTATAAGATTCATCAAAAAACTCTATTTTAGATGCAGTGTCGGCGATAGTGGCACAACTAAAAACAAGGCTAATCACGACGATAATCAGGCCTTGTGAAAAAGGAAGAGAATTGCTCATTTTAGTGTTTTGCCTATTAGCTTCATTATAGTATTTATTGATATACAAAGTTTTTCCACTTTACTGCTTATACAAGGGTCTGTTTTTATGTAACATACAGAGATACCAAAGATAAGCAGGCACTAATAATTTAAGGAAATCATGCGTTTGCAATCATTACAGTCGTATCACACCTTTGGATTTGACGCATCTTGTACTGAGATTAAGACTATAGAAAGTCTTGATGGTTTAACAAATTCTTTAGCGCTGCTGACAGATAAGCCATTTATCGTATTGGGTGAAGGCAGCAATACAGTCTTCATCGAAGACTATGTTGGGACTGTATTGCTAAACCGTTTAAAGGGAATAACCGTTTTTGAAGACGACAATTTTTATCACCTCAACGTTGCTTCAGGGGAAAACTGGCATCAACTAGTACTATTCTGCTTAGAGCGAAGTATTCATGGTCTAGAAAACCTAGCGCTAATACCGGGTACGGTTGGTGCAGCGCCCATCCAAAACATTGGCGCCTATGGTGTAGAAATAAAAGAGTTTATTCATAGTGTTGAATTTGTTGACGTGAAATCAAAGCGTATCGGTTATTTCAACAATAAAGAATGCCAGTTTGCTTACCGCGACAGTGTATTTAAACGAGACAGAACCGCCGAGCGAATAATTATTAGCGTTAATTTTGCAATACCAAAGGATAATGTCGTAGTGACGAGTTACGGACCTCTAGCTAAGTTAAAAAAAACTAGCCCAAAAGACATTTTCGAAACGGTAGTAAAAACGAGGCAAGAAAAGTTGCCTGATCCCGCGGAATACGGCAACGCAGGCAGTTTTTTTAAGAACCCAATCATTACTTTGGCACAATATTTTGAGTTGCAAAGGGAATACCTCAATATACCGCATTATCCAAGTGAGGATGGCAAAGTTAAAGTTCCTGCCGCTTGGCTTATCGATACCTTGGGTTTTAAAGGTAAGAAAATAGGTGGTATACAATGTCACGAAAAACAAGCATTGGTATTACTAAATTTGTCTGATGGAAAAGGGCATGAATTGCTCTCTCTCGCTCGAGAAATACGCCAATCCGTACTCGACCGGTTTGATATTCAATTAGAAAATGAAGTGAGATTAATTGGTCGTAATGGACTGGTATCGTTGTAAATAAGATATGAGAAATAAAGTCGAAATAAATAGAATTCGCACAAAAATTGTGTCGATATTGAGTAAAGGTAGTTTTGTTTCGGGTGAAGATTTGGCACAAACGCTAAATTTATCAAGAAGTGCTATCTCTAACCATATTAAAGCGCTGGTTGCCTTAGGTTTAGATATTTATACTGTCAAAGGCCGAGGATACAAGCTTTCCCAAGCTATAGTGATGCTCGATGCTAATAAAATTTCTTCTCTCATCAACAAACCAAGTGCTGAAACACTTATCCATATTGAAAATATCATTAGTTCGACAAATGATGTGCTCAAGAAAGATGCGGTAAATCTACAAAATGGAGCCTGCATTTTAGCCGAAGCACAAACGGCTGGAAGAGGTCGTAGAGGGCGAACTTGGGTGTCCCCTTTTGGTGCCAGTATATATATGTCGATGCTCTGGCGTTTTGAGTCTGGTTATCAATCGATGGCTGGTTTATCGCTAGTTATTGGGATAGCAGTTATCAGAACTATCGCAGGTTTGGGTTACGCAAGTTGTCAGCTTAAGTGGCCTAATGACGTTTATGCGAACCAAAAAAAACTATGTGGGATTCTGATTGAGGTTGAAGGACAAGTGGGAGGATCAACCGATGCGATTATTGGCATTGGGGTCAATGTTCAACTTCCCAGCGATATAGAAGGTATTGAACAAGCGTATACTGACCTATCGACGGTAGCAGGGCGTAGCATTGATAGAAACGAACTGGCCGCTCGTTTAATTGAAAATGTTTGGCAAATATTACCCGTGTTCGAGCAAGAAGGCTTGAGACCATTTTTACCAGAGTGGGAGCAAGCAGATTTGTTTTATAACCAAGCAGTGGAATTGATGTCAGGCAATCAGCGCATAAAAGGAGTTTGTAAGGGCGTTGATAGTAGTGGTGCTTTGCTGTTAGAGAATGAAGGGAGCATTAAATCTTATCATGGGGGCGAAATCAGTGTCAGACGCAGCCAGCTTGTTAGTTGATATTGGTAATACAAATATCAAATACTCGTGGTTTAATCCTGACAGTTCTGTCTTGTCTGAGTTGTTGACATGCTATACCTCTTTAGATGCACTTGAAGAAATATCTAAGTCGGCTAATAGTATCTATATTTGTTGTGTCGCGGCAGATAGTGAGTTGATAAAACGTTTAAGCCAACTTGGTCAGCCAACAGCAAACATAGTATTCCTGAAGGCTCGTGAATCTGAACTAGGGATTGCCAATAGCTACCCAGTCGTGAACAACATGGGAGTAGACAGGTGGATGTGTATACTTGCTTGTCGCGCCTTAGGAAGTAAAAATTATCTAGTCTTTCACGCTGGAACAGCTCTCACCACTGATGCTGTAATTGGTCATGCCCATATTGGGGGATGGATTTCGACAGGGTACACCGTTTCCCGTCGGGCTATTTCTCAGCAAGCTGCAAAAGTAGTCGATAATAGTGAATTGCTCGGCACGCTTCAGTTTGGATCCGATACACCTTATTGTGTGGCAAATGGAGCCTTAGCGCAGCTTATTGGCGTGGTGAGCACTGCTGCAGATTTGTTTGCTGAGCAATGCGAGCAATTTGATATTTTTATTGGTGGCGGAGACGGCAAATTTTTATACGACAATTTACCCAATAAACTTACTTTAGGTTGCCAGTATTTTGATAATTTAGTGCTAATTGGTATGGCGGCTGTAGTGTCTGAGCTTAATAAAAACACTTGATGACGACAATTAGTGCGGTTTTTGTGTGTTTATTCAGCATTCAATCAAAAAATCAAAAAAAACTGTATTTTTTTGCAAATTCCCACTTGCAACGTTCGAAACCTTACTCTAGAATTCGCACCCACTTGATGCAGTGCCGGCTTAGCTCAGTTGGTAGAGCAACTGACTTGTAATCAGTAGGTCGCCAGTTCGATTCCGGCAGCCGGCACCATCAAATCAGGAGGGGTACCCAAGCGGTCAACGGGAGCAGACTGTAAATCTGCCGGCTCAGCCTTCGCAGGTTCGAATCCTGCCCCCTCCACCACTTTCTCTAGAGGTGGCCAGAGAATAGCGGATTGCGGGCATCGTATAATGGCTATTACCTCAGCCTTCCAAGCTGATGATGTGGGTTCGATTCCCACTGCCCGCTCCAAACAAGTCTGCTGATATAGCTCAGTTGGTAGAGCGCACCCTTGGTAAGGGTGAGGTCGGCAGTTCAAATCTGCCTATCAGCACCATCTGGTTGCTTCATTAATTTAATTTTATAACTTTGCTAGGAAAATAGACATGGCAAAAGAAAAGTTTGAACGTACGAAACCGCACGTAAACGTAGGTACAATTGGCCACGTTGACCACGGTAAAACGACGTTAACAGCAGCAATCACTACAGTTCTAGCAAAGACCTATGGTGGAGCTGCACAAGCATTCGACCAAATCGATAACGCACCAGAAGAGCGTGAGCGTGGTATCACTATCGCGACGTCACACGTAGAATATGACACGCCTACGCGTCACTACGCACACGTAGACTGCCCAGGACACGCTGACTATGTTAAAAACATGATCACCGGTGCGGCACAAATGGACGGCGCTATCCTAGTAGTTGCGGCGACAGATGGCCCAATGCCACAAACGCGTGAGCACATTCTATTGGGTCGTCAGGTAGGCGTACCTTACATCATCGTATTCATGAACAAATGTGACATGGTAGATGATGAAGAGTTGCTAGAATTAGTTGAAATGGAAGTACGTGAATTACTTTCAGAATATGAATTCCCAGGTGATGACTTACCTGTTATCCAAGGCTCAGCACTTAAAGCACTAGAAGGTGATGAAGCGTGGGAAGCAAAAATCATCGAACTAGGTGAAGCCTTAGACTCATACATTCCAGAGCCAGAGCGTGATATCGACAAGCCATTCATCTTACCGATTGAAGATGTATTCTCAATCTCAGGTCGTGGTACGGTTGTTACTGGTCGTGTAGAGCAGGGTATCATCAAGGTAGGTGAAGAAGTTGAAATCGTAGGTATTAAAGAAACGACTACAACGACTTGTACTGGTGTAGAGATGTTCCGCAAGTTGCTAGACGAAGGTCGCGCAGGTGAGAACGTAGGTGTACTACTTCGTGGAACTAAGCGTGATGAAGTAGAGCGTGGACAAGTATTGTCTAAGCCTGGTTCAATCAACCCACACACTAAGTTTGAAGCAGAAGTCTATGTACTAAGCAAAGATGAAGGTGGTCGTCACACGCCATTCTTTAAAGGCTATCGTCCACAGTTCTACTTCCGTACAACAGACGTAACTGGTGCTGTAGAATTGCCAGAAGGCGTAGAAATGGTTATGCCTGGCGACAACTTGAAGTTTGTTGTTGAACTAATTGCTCCAATCGCGATGGATGAAGGTTTACGCTTCGCTATCCGTGAAGGTGGTCGCACAGTAGGTGCGGGTGTTGTAGCAAAAATCCTAGACTAATCGTTTAGGCGCACAATACATCGAATATGAGGCCAGCATTTGCTGGCCTTTTTTATAACTGCAACTTCATACTCTTGTCCTCATAATAATATGAGCAGTTTGCTAAAAATTTGAGTTGATGAAAAAGACTTATCATTATGAATTTTAAGCGATTAACTATTGTTGATTAAAAATTATTCTACTCTCATCATATCTACGCTTGAAAAAACGCGGAACCTATCGCAGAATCGTGGTGTCAAAAAATTGACTATTAACAGAATAACAGCTCATTCAGTCGAGAATAGAGGAACTTGTTGTGCAGGCATCTAGAATCTTATTCAGAATAACCTTTGTTTTATTCGTTGCGATTTATTTGACCGTTTTGGCTGAGTTTATCAATGAACAATACTATCAGTTTGAATTGAATCTTGATTTTGAAGCAATTTTTTTAACGCTTGTTGTCAGTTCTTATTTATATTTTTACTTGCGAAAAACCAAGTTATAAGCCTTTATCGATCGCACAAAACAAAATAAACCAATTTAATCAGCCCTAGCTTGTTCCACTTTTTATCTTGAATCGGTAGACTACTGTATCAATGGTTTTAGGAGTAGCTTTGACCACATGGTCTTACTTGTTATTTACGTTCTTATTGCGCTTGGCTTTTCGTTTATTTGTTCGGTAGCAGAAGCTGTCATACTGAGTGTTTCACAAGCCTATATTTCTCTACTAGAAAAAGAAGGGAAAAAAGCGGGTCCCTTACTTAATAAACTTACCACTGACATTAATAAACCTCTATCGGCTATATTAACCTTAAACACAATAGCGCATACGATGGGTGCCGCAGGCGCGGGCGCGCAAGCAGCGGCAGTATTTGGTGACGCTTACCTAGGCATAATCTCAGCTGTCCTAACTTTATTGATATTGGTTTTTTCAGAAATTATTCCGAAAACGCTTGGCGCTACTTATTGGAAGTCTCTAGCACCAATTACTGCATATTTCTTAAAATACTTGATACTCGTTCTATATCCATTTGTGAAAATGTCGCAAAAGTTGACAAGTGGTTTTACAGAAGAGAGCCCCTTAAAAGGTTTAAGTCGTAGCGAATTGTTGGCGATGGCTGAATTGTCAGAAAGTGAAGGGCAGTTGGCCTCTCAAGAGGCGAACTTTCTGCAAAATTTATTAACCTTACACGAGCGCAAAATCAAGGATGCAATGACGCACCGTACCGTCGTGTTTTCTTTATCTGAGGATCTTACTGTAGGGGAATTCGTCGAAAAGTACGCCGACCGCCCGTTCTCGCGTATTCCGATATACGAAGACAACGTATCTGAAAATATCACCGGCTTTGTGATGAAGTCAGAACTTTTACTTGCCAGTGCTAAGGGGGAGCAAACGCGTCTGTTAAAAGAATTTACTAAGGGCATGATAACATTATTGGGTGATATGCCTCTCGCGACAACATTCGACCACTTTTTAAACTCACGCGTGCACATATTATTGGTAGTCGATGAGTACGGCGGTCTTGAGGGGATTGTGACTTTAGAAGATCTTCTTGAATCATTGTTAGGCGTAGAAATCGTTGATGAACTTGATACAACGGTAAGTATGAAACGATTGGCTAAGGTAATGTGGAAACGCAGAGAAAAGCGTTTAATGCAAAATCAGTCTTAACATGCACATATGACTAAGCAATCGAGATATAGCTTTGATGTATGCATTTGCTATAGTAAATTATTTGTAGGGTCTATGATTGTATAGCCTATACCCTAGTGATATATAAGGAAACATAGTCAATAGTTAGCTATTGCCCTAATTTGGAGTTATTAGCATTTCAACCATTCTGCCCGCAATTATCGACGTCGAAGCCAGTGGCTTTGGTATAGACAGCTTTCCAATCGAGATTGGCGTTGTCTTACCAAACGGAAACCGCTTTTGTCGCTTAATTAAGCCTTTTGATGATTGGAAACACTGGGATACCGCTGCTGAGCAAATTCATGGTATATCCAGAGAGCTTATTGAATTACGTGGCGAAAACCCAATGGATGTTTGTCGTGATTTAAATGCGTTTGCCAATGGGCAGACTTTGTACTCAGATGCCTGGGTAGTCGATAACCCTTGGGTACTCAAACTTTTTGGTAAAGCAAGAATAGAGATGAAGTTCAGGATGAGCAGTTTAGAGCTGATCATGCGTGAAGATCAATTTGAAACATGGGATAAAGACAAGGCTTTCATTTGTCGAAGAAGTGGTTTAAAAAGACATCGCGCCAGCACTGATGCATGTATCGTGCAACTGACTTACGAACGTTCTTTAAAACGTTTATACCAACAGCCTCTAGGCTAACATCAGTTATATTTGTATAATCTAGGACTGTCTTACATATTCAAATGCATACGTAACAGCCAAGCTATGTGCATTTTTTACCTTTTGACCCGCTGTGGTTGATTCAATATTCAAGCCATACAGTTTGTAGCGCAATAGCTATGCTACAAAACAAAGCAACAAAAAATAATACGGCAAGTCTTTACTTTGCCACGAAAGAACCAGTAGGGAATTGATGAAAGCAATTGATATTCGAGGTTTAGAGAAAACGTATAAAGGTGGAGTGAAAGCCTTAAATGGGATCAACCTGTCGGTCGAGGAAGGTGACTTTTTCGCGTTATTAGGACCAAATGGAGCGGGGAAATCGACGACTATTGGTATCATTTGTTCCTTGGTGAACAAAACTGCCGGCAACATCAATGTTTTTCAATACGATGCTGAAAAACAAGAAGTTGAGGCAAAGTCATGTATTGGTTTAGTGCCTCAAGAGTTTAACTTCAATCAGTTTGAAACACTTTATCAAATTGTTATCAATCAAGCTGGATACTATGGTGTACCTCGTAATATTGCAAAACAACGGGCTGAAAAGTATTTAAAACAATTGGAATTGTGGGATAGACGAAATGCTCGTTCTCGCGAGTTATCAGGTGGCATGAAACGTCGATTGATGATTGCTCGTGCGTTAATGCATGAACCAAAAATATTGATTTTGGATGAGCCTACAGCAGGTGTAGACATTGAAGTCCGTCGTTCTATGTGGAAATTTTTAAAAGATATCAATCAACAAGGTATTACGATTATATTGACTACACATTACTTAGAAGAAGCAGAAATGCTGTGTAGAAACATCGCCATCATAGACAAAGGTACAATTGTTGAAAATACAAGTATGAAGGCACTACTCTCAACCTTGAACATTGAAACCTTTGTATTTGATGTAGAAGGTGATATGCAAAAACAAGCTCTCGAGGGCTTTACGTCGCGCATCATAGACAGGCATACAATTGAGGTGGATGTGCCAAAAGAGAGTGGGCTCAACCCCGTATTTGACTATTTTTCTAAGCAATCAATCAAAGTAATGAGTATGCGTAATAAAGCGAATCGCTTAGAGGAGCTATTTGTACGACTAGTTGAATCTTCAAAGCATAATGCGAGTGCAGGAGGTTCGAAATGAATAGTGTCAACATTGTCGCGTTGCGTACGATTTGGATAAAAGAGTGCACCCGTTTTTTGCGTATCTGGGTGCAAACACTTGTGCCACCAGCAATTACAATGTCTTTGTATTTCATCATCTTTGGCAGTTTAATTGGACAACGAATCGGCGATATGGGTGGATACACCTATATGGAGTTTATCGTGCCCGGTTTGATCATGATGTCCATTATCACAAATTCATATGCTAACGTTTCTTCTTCGTTTTTTAGTGCAAAATTTCAAAAAAATGTAGAAGAGCTTTTGGTTGCGCCCGTACCAACTTGGGTCATCATTTTTGGGTTTGTCGGCGGAGGTGTTGCCAGAGCGTTGTTAATAGGCGTTATCGTTACTTGTGTTTCTATGTTTTTTGTTGACGTAAAGATTCATAATTTTTCGGTCATTTTTGTGACCCTTTTACTTACCTCAACCTTGTTTGCTACAGCGGGATTGATTAATGCGGTGTATGCAAAAAATTTCGATGATATTAGTGTCATCCCAACATTTGTGCTTACACCCTTAACCTATCTTGGAGGTGTGTTTTACTCATTGAGTTTATTGCCAGAGTTTTGGCAATGGGTCAGCAAGGCGAACCCCATTGTATACATGGTTAATGGGTTTAGGTATGGGTTCTTAGGTACAGCTGACGTAAGTTTTGGCGTATCTTTGGGGCTATTAGTGGTGTTTAACGGTGTGCTGTATTTTGTGGCATGGCGCCTGTTAAGCCGAGGCGTGGGTATTAGAACGTAGATGATGTGTTACAGAGCTTAATCAATATGCAACACGCGAGTGAAATCACGAGTAATCAAATTGAGGTACACGAGGATTTATCCAAGTATGTGCGCAGACATCAATCTATCACCAGTAAAAAGCCCCTTTCTGAGCACACGCAGCGAGCTTTTGAGCTAGTTATTTCATGGCTTGGAGACTGGAAACAAGATGTCATTGTTGATGCTTGCTGCGGGGTGGGCGAAAGCACTGTAGTATTGGCAAGACGCTACCCAGAAGCAAAAGTTATCGGCATTGATAAATCAGCGGCTAGGCTCGACAAACATGCTCATTATCAGTCGCGATATGTTGCCGAGCCGCTGCAAAATGCTTTAGTCGTAAGGGCTGATTTGTATGATTTTTGGCGTTTGCTCGAAAACAAATTGTCACAAGGTACAGACTGGCAGGTAGTGAAACAATTTTTATTTTACCCCAATCCATACCCGAAAAAATCACAATTGAGTAAGCGTTGGCATGCTAGCGCGGCATTCCCAAGTATGCTAGGCGTTTCAAAGAATATTGAACTGAGATCGAATTGGTCAATTTATGTAAGAGAATTTGCTTTAGCGGCAGCAGAATATGGGGTAACCATGTGTATTGAACAACATAAAGGGCAGGCCATTACACCATTTGAAAGGAAGTATCTGTCTTCACAGCAAACTTGTTGGCGAGCTTATACCGTTGTTTGAGGAGATGATAGATAAAAACCTTGTCCATATTTTATGTTTGCCGATTTAACAGCTTCTAAAGTTTGTTGATCTTCGATGTGCTCAGCAATTAAGTTAACGGCATATTCATCACAGTAGTGCCGTACGCATTCAATCACTTTTTTACTTGATCCTGTTGAAGCAAAATTTCTGACCAGACTGCCTTTTAGCTTGATTGCATCAATACCGGAAGCAATAATGGCATGTAACTTATCAGTGCATTCGTCAACATCATCAACACTGATATGTAAATTGGGTATCTGTTTGATAAAGTTTTTTAGCGCAGGTAGATTGTCTTTGACACTGTCGTAAGATAACTCAATACCGCATAAACCTTTGTCGATATCTAGGCATAAACTTGTCATGTCTCGCAGTATCTTTACGTCAGATAAATCCGCTGCAAACATATTTATGCTCCAACGCATTTGTTTTGGGCTAAAAAAGTTAGTAGACATTTCTAGCATTCGTTTGGTCATTGCGGCGGTAAATTTTTTACGTTCTACTAGGTACAAAAAATCATTTGGCAAGTGAACAGTTTGGTTTTCATCAAGTAGCCTAGCAAGGCACTCATACCTGACCGCTGCCCCAGTGTCTAAATTAAAGATGGGCTGATAAAAAGGAACGATATGTTCGATGTTCACATTGTCACTAACAATACTGGCTTGCACACAAATTTCCAGAGATTACAAAGACGCTTACTTAGCTTATCAGTAAAATTCCCCAAGGCTTTAATAAAATTGTAAAAAAAATGTCATGTACACAATGATTTAAGTGAATTGAGCGCACACAGACTTGGTAATTAAGCTTAACTGGGGTAAAGTTTCGCACTCAATTTACGCGTAAAAGGTTAGTTTTGGCGAAGGCAGAAGTCAGCTTAGAGCATTTATTTCGAGTTTTTACTAAACCGGAAAACGATGACTCTACACTAGCAAAGATAGAAAAGCACTTATCAGACAATGTCTCTGATTTCTTATCGCAGCATGTCGTGACAAAAAAGACCTCTTTAGAAGAGATCGAAAAAGACTTTTCAGATGCCTCGATACCAAGCGCGCCTGAGTTCGTCTCTAGCCATGCTGAGACACTTTTGAATAAGCTTGTCGCCCATTCAGTGAATACTTATTCACCCACGTTTATCGGGCATATGACTTCTGCGCTACCCTATTTTCATCTACCTTTGTCTAAGTTATTGGTGGGTTTAAACCAAAACCTTGTAAAGATAGAGACCTCCAAAGCGTTCACTCCCTTGGAAAGACAAACTTTAGGGATGATGCACAAGCTCATCTATGGTGGTGAGGCGTCTTTCTACGCTAAGTATTTACACAGTGCGAGGCACTCATTAGGCGCATTTTGTTCGGGTGGAACCATTGCTAACATTACTGCCTTATGGGTAGCAAGAAATAAATTAATGGGCCCTGAAGGTAATTTTCGAGGAATAAACGTCGAAGGTTTGGTAAGTGCTTACAAACACTATGGTGTCGAAAGTTTAGGGGTTATTGCTTCTAAGCGGGGGCACTATTCGCTCGGAAAAGCGGTAGATGTGTTAGGGATTGGGCGTAAGAATTTACTCTCTTTACCGAGTCCTTCACACATTTTAGATCCAAAGGAAGCATTAGAAGCGGGTAAAGCTTATCAGTCACAAGGAAATAAATTACTTGCTATTGTTGGCATAGCAGGTACGACGGAAACTGGACATGTCGATCCTCTGAGCGAGTTAGCAGATGTTGCGCAAGAGCTTGGTTGCTGGTTCCATGTAGATGCAGCTTGGGGCGGTGCCACCCTATTTTCTGATACATACAGAGATAAACTAAAAGGCATCGAACGGGCTGATTCGGTAACGATAGATGCGCACAAGCAAATGTATGTCCCCATGGGGGCTGGCATGGCAATTTTTAAAAACCCGTCCGATAGTAATTCTGTGCGTCACCATGCACAATACATATTAAGGGAAGGCTCTAAAGATTTGGGTTCTACCACTTTAGAAGGCTCGCGAAATGGCATGGCAATGATGCTATATTCATCGTTACATATCTTTGGCAGACGCGGCTATCAATTATTGATTGATAAAAGTATTGAGCTGGCCGATCGTTTCGCAGAATTGATTCAACGAAACGACAATTTTGAGTTAGTCACTAAACCAACACTATCGATTTTAACTTATCGACTGCTTCCTCCTTCATTGTCCGAGCTTTCGAGTATTTCAAGTATACAACAAGCGGAGATTAATGCTCAGCTAGACACTCTAACTGTTTCAGTGCAAAAGCAACAAAGAGAGGCGGGTAAGTCCTTCGTGTCGAGAACGCGCATAGAAGTGAGTCAATATCACAATGCGCCCATTACGGTGTTCAGGGTAGTGTTGGCGAACCCGCTGACGACGGAGCAAGATCTTAATTCCATTTTGGAAGAGCAGCTTGATTTCGCAAAACAGCACAAGATATGGCAAAACCTTAATCTAGTATGTGATAGCAAAATAGCGTAATCATTATTTGTCATTTTTGTGATACTTTTGCGATATGTGTTCTGCATACTTCGATTTATAATACTTGCTAGGTTGTAAGTGATTCTCAAATCCGCGTCGGATAAAAAACGTTAAATAACACTGAATAGTCTAAGGAAACCAATATGGATAACGTACTGATTGTAGAAGACGATATGGACATAGCTGCATTGATCAAAGTTAACCTCAGCGAATTAGGTTTGAATTTAGATCATTGCGCTGATGGTCAAAGTGGCCTAAATGCGGCGTTGAACAATTCGTATTCCTTGGTTCTACTTGATGTTATGTTGCCTTTAATGAGTGGTTTAGATATTTGCCGTAAATTGAGAGAGCGTAAACCTGAGCAGGCAATATTGATGTTAACGGCGAAAAATTCTGAAACAGATCGGGTTTTAGGCTTGGAATTAGGTGCTGATGATTACATGAGTAAACCTTTTAGCATTCCGGAATTACAAGCCAGAGTGCGCTCTCAAATTCGTAAAGCCCACCTCCTACGCCAAGCAAAAGAAGAAGAGGTTGTCGCGGAAGAAGGGGTACTTCAATGCGGGGATATTTCAATCAATCAGCAAACCAGAGAAGTATTTCGCAACGACAAGCTGCTCGATTTAACTGCGACTGAATTCGACTTGTTGTATCACTTAATGCAGCATCCAAATCAAGTATTTTCCAGAAGTCAGTTGTTAGAATCTGTTTGGGGTTACCAACACAGTGGCTATGAGCACACTGTGAATTCACATATAAACCGTTTGCGTTCGAAAGTAGAAGTAGATGCGACTAACCCAGAGTATGTGCAAACGGTATGGGGTGTAGGCTACAAGTTCAATAAAGCGGGTAAGGGTAATTAACATGTGGCATCCAAAATTATGCTTTTACCAGCGATTGTCGGTATCACTAGTTGCAGGATTTTTTTTGGTTATCGCTTTGCTAACTACCGCTTCTACATATTTACAAACAAGTATTAAACACGAAGGCGAGCAACGACTTCATTTAAAATTAGCAGAGCACCTAGCTTCCGATAACCCACTGCTGAAAACAGGGGTGTATGATTATGAGGCCTTAAAAAATCTTTTTCATACATTAATGTTATTAGGGCCTAATTTTGAATTTTATTTTGCTGATGCCTCTGGAAAGCTCCTTACATACTCGGCTAAGCCGGGAGAAATTGTAAGAGAAAATATTAGCCTCGAGCCAATCAATCAAATGCTTAGCGGCGAAGCCGTTTTCCCGCTGTACGGCGATGACCCTAAATCGGCGTCGCGGCAAAAAATATTTTCGGCAGCACCTGTGTACAATGGCGACGAGTTACAAGGCTATTTGTACGTCATAATCGGCGGCTCACAGTACGATTCGATAAAAGACGGATTGCAAAAAAGTAAGGGCGTGCAACAGTTTGCACTTGTTGTAGCAGCGGGGCTATTGTTCTTGTTATTTGCTCTACTCTTGTTATTTAGGTTTTTTACCGCGCCTCTTAAACGCCTGAGTGATGACATGGATCGTTTTCGCAACAATGGTTTTGATTTGACTGGATCTGGGATAAAGCTTTTGCCATGGCGTAACGAATCAAGAAACGAAATTCAGCGTTTAGGTTTTGCTTTTAATGAAATGCTTAAACACATCGACAAACAGTGGCAGCAAATTAAGACAAATGATAATCAACGACGGGCCTTACTTGCAGACTTGAGCCATGATTTGCGTACGCCACTCGCTAATTTGCAGGGTTACGTTGAAACCTTATCTTTAAAAGATAAGCAATTGGATGAGAAAGACCGAGCACATTTCATTCAAATTTGCATGAAAAATTTACGTAATTTGAAGCGTTTAATTGACCAAATATTTGAATTGGCTTACTTAGAAAGCGGCCATATTAAAATGAAACTGGAAGTATTCCAGCTAGCCGAGTTGTTACATGACATTGCGGCTAAGTTTAAGATGAAGGCAGAAGCAAAAAATATCGAATTGTCAGTGTCATTACAACAAGCTGGTGGTTTTGTAAAAGCCGATATAGAAAAGGTCGAACGGGTACTATCGAACTTAATTGAAAATGCGATTAGACATACGCCTGAAAACGGTAAAATAACGCTCGAAGTCACTGGGAAGGCAGATAGGTTAGTAGTCAGTGTAGCTGATACAGGTGTGGGTATTTCGTCTGAAGAAATTGGCAAAATCTTTGATGCAAGGTATCAAGCGAGCAATACCGAGCGGGACGCAACAACCCATGTTGGTTTAGGCTTAGCGATTAGCCAGAAATTGATTGCCCTATTTGACTCAAAATTAGAGGTAAGCAGTGAACTCGGTTGTGGTACTAAGTTTTCGTTTTGTTTACAAACAGTAGAGCCTCGTTAGAGGCTCTGCTTTTTCTACCCTAGGGTATATTAGAACAAACTAACCTTCAGTCGTGACTAAAGTTTAGTTCTTTTAGCTTTCTAGTCAGAGTATTTCTTCCCCAACCCAGCCGTTTCGCCGCCTCTTGCTTGTGGCCTTGTGTATGCTTTAGTGCGCAGCTCAATAACACTTTTTCAAAGTCATATTGCGCAGCATCTAAAATGTCATTTCGCCCTGAGAGTAATTGTTTATCAGCCCAATTTGCGAGCAATACAGTCCAATCATCGTTGATCACTGATTGTTTTACTTCAGTTGCAGAAAGCATATGTAGTTCAGGTGGTAGATCGTCTACAAGAATTTCTTGCCCACTTGCCATCACGGTTAACCATCGGCATGTATTTTCGAGTTGACGTACGTTCCCAGGCCATGCGACATCCATCAGTTTTTCTTCTGCGGCTTTTGACAACTGTTTACTCTCTACGCCTAACTCTTTTGAAGCCTTCGCCAAAAAGTGTTTTGCTAATAAAGGTATGTCCTCACGGCGCTCGTTTAGGCTGGGCAGATGAATTTTTATTACGTTTAATCGATGGTACAAATCCTCTCTAAACTTACCATCTTCCACTCTTTTTTCTAAGTCTTGGTGAGTCGCGGCTATGATTCGAACGTCTACTTTAACTGGCTGATGACCGCCAACACGATAGAATTGACCATCTGCCAACACTCTAAGTAGACGGGTTTGTACATCGATCGGCATGTCACCTATTTCGTCCAAGAATAATGTACCGCCATCCGCTTGTTCAAACCTACCCTGCCGAGCATTTTGCGCGCCGGTAAACGCCCCTTTTTCATGCCCAAATAGCTCTGATTCAATCAAATCGGCCGGAATAGCAGCCATGTTCAGTGCGATAAACGTTTCGTCACTTCTTGGGCTATGTTTGTGCAATGCTTGTGCAACAAGCTCTTTACCTGTTCCAGATTGACCATTTATTAAAACACTGATCGAAGAACGTGAAAGGCGACCTACTGCACGAAAAACCTCTTGCATGGCAGGTGCTTCACCAATGATCTCTGTATTTGATACTCGGGATTCTTGCTGTTTTAACTGGCTTGTCTCCCGAGCATGCTCTAACGCACGTTTTGTAAGTGATACGGCTTCGTCTATATCGAAAGGTTTGGGTAAGTATTCGAAAGCTCCTCCCTTGTATGCCTTTACCGCACTATCAAGGTCAGAATGTGCAGTCATAATAATAATGGGCAGATCTGGATAGTGCTCATGAATTTCTTGCAGTAGCGTCATACCGTCCATTTCTGGCATTCTTACATCTGATATTACGACTTGTGGTGCATTACCACTTTGAATTTGGAGTAATAAATCTTCGGCGTTTGAAAAACTCATGCAGCCGATATCTGCTACTTTTAATGCCTTTTCTAACACCCAACGAATTGAGCTATCGTCATCAACAACCCATACTGGTTCATTCATTGTTTGCGTCCTTTTTTGTTATTGGTATGTAGATCGTAAACTCCGTGTATCCTGGGAAACTTTCTAAGTCTATTTTTCCGTCATGGTGATCAGTCAAAGTTTGTGCAATAGATAAGCCTAAGCCACTGCCATTTTTTTTGCTTGTCACCATTGGATAAAACAAGGTGTCTCTTAATTCTCTTGGTATGCCGGGGCCGTTATCTATGACACTGATTAGTGCGCATAAAGCATGGCGTTTTCCATTGATAACTGAACTTCTCTCTATTCTCGTTTTCAAGCGAATAGTGGGTTTTTCAATATGAGCGTCTTTTAATGCTTGACTCGCATTACGAACAATATTTAGTAGCGCTTGTTGCAACATATCCGGATCGGCGTAGACATCCGGTATTGAAGGATCATAGTCACGAATCACACGAATAGAATATGATTGATCCGCTGCAATGACTGAGCGCACTTTTTCAATCACTTCATGTAAATTGCAATAGCCTTTTTGAGGAAGGGTGTTAGGGCCCAATAGTCGGTCAACTAAACCGCGTAATCTATCTGCCTGCTCCATAATCATTTGAGTAAATTCTTGCTGCTCTCGTGTTGGCAATTGGCGGTTGAGCAGTTGTGCCGCGCCGCGAATACCTCCCAAAGGGTTTTTGATTTCGTGGGCAAGACCGCGTATTAATTCTCTTGCAGCGACCTGTTGCGCGTATTGTTGTGTTTCTTGGCTTATTTTTCTTTGCTTATCTACCGGCATTATCTCAAGCAGTAAATATTCTTTTTGTTCAACTCTAAAAATATTTGCCTGAAGATCCACCAAGATACAACGTCCGTCCTTGAAGCAAAGCTGCAATTCAGCTTCTGAAAATTCTTCGCCCTTGGAAAATGCCCTTTCAAAACGCCGTAAATCCAAATGTTCTTGGAGAAAAAACTCGTCAAAGGTTTTTTCTTGAATTTGACTCAAGCCGGTTTCAAAAACATTCAGCGCTGCTTCATTGACGTACACGATATTGAATTCCTCATCGAGCACGAGCAAAGCATTTGTCATTGATTGAAAAATGGTTTCCAGTAGGAGTGGTGTATTCCCCAAAATAAACTCCGGCCTAAGTGATGATTCGCACAAAAATAGTGCATAAACTAGTTGGTAACGCGATAAAACAGATTCTTTACTCTACCTTTATCGGCAACTATTGCAATCTAAGCCCTTGTTTGCAAAAGGTATCCCTTAATTAGGGCGATTGATAATTGAGGTGCGGTGCAGGTAAAGTACTCTTGGGCTGGTAGATGCAATAACCTTGCCTGTGTTATCAGTGAATGTAATTTGATAGCTGTGTTCACCACGGTCTACGTTATCTAGTTGGAATTGACCGGTGGGAGATCGATAAGTTTTGTCCCCCATCAGTAAATTATACATACCACTGATTTGAGGCTCTAAGGAAGCGGTGATACTTACTTTTCCCAAATTGTTGCGAATAGTCGCGCCGTCAGATGGTTTTGACACTGACAAACGGTATGATTTCTTCTTTATTGATGGTTTTTCTTGGATTGGGTGAATGGTTTGTGCAGGAATAGTGGTCGCGTTGCTTTTGAGTTTGACTTCGATTGCACCAGGTATGGGTTTATCTGAATAAGTGATGCTGCCATCTGCATTTACTATTTTATATATTTTTGCGTTTGCAAGGCTTGCAAACAAACATAAACACATAAACGATAACACTCTCGGTAGCATATGCGTATACCCAAACAGACTGACAACTCTATGCTATCCAATACTACATAAATGGGAAGCATAAAAAAAGCCTGCTTAATGCAGGCTTTTTATACTTGGGTATTTATTAAACGCTGTAGTACATGTCAAACTCAACAGGGTGAGTCGTCATGTTAACTTTTTCGACTTCTTCAGACTTAAGTTCGATATAAGCATCGATCATGTCGTCTGACATAACGCCGCCAGCAGTCAAGAATTCACGGTCAGCATCAAGTGCTTCAAGTGCTTGTTCTAATGAGCTAGCTACTGTCGGAATAGAAGCGGCTTCTTCAGCTGGTAAGTCATACAGATCCTTATCAGCAGCGTCACCAGGGTGAATTTTGTTTTTGATACCATCGATACCAGCCATAAGCATCGCAGTAAATGCTAAATATGGGTTAGCTGTTGGGTCAGGGAAGCGCACTTCGATACGGCGAGCTTTGTCACTCGTAACATAAGGAATACGAATAGATGCACTGCGGTTACGAGCTGAGTAAGCAAGCATTACTGGAGCTTCAAAACCAGGCACTAAACGCTTATAAGAGTTAGTTGATGCATTCGCAAAAGCATTGATAGCACGAGCATGCTTGATGATTCCGCCAATGTAATAAAGTGCTTCTTCAGAAAGACCAGCGTACTTGTCGCCAGCAAAGATGTTTTTGCCGTCTTTGCCAATTGATTGGTGACAGTGCATACCAGAACCGTTGTCTCCAACTAATGGCTTAGGCATAAATGTTGCGCTCTTGCCGTAACCATGAGCGACATTGTGAATTACATACTTATAAATTTGAATTTCGTCTGCTTTCTTAACTAGTGTGTTGAACTGACAAGCAATTTCATTTTGGCCAGCCGTCGCTACTTCGTGGTGATGCGCTTCAACAACCAAGCCCATTTCTTCCATTACAAGACACATTGCTGCACGCATATCGTGCGCTGAATCTACAGGTGGTACTGGGAAATATCCGCCTTTCACGCTAGGGCGGTGTCCCATGTTACCGCCTTCGTAATCAGAGCCCGAGTTCCATTTTGCTTCCTCAGAATCAATGGCATAAAAAGAACCAGCCATATCGGTGTGGAACTTGACGTCGTCAAATAGGAAGAATTCTGGCTCAGGTCCGAATAAGATTGTGTCACCGATACCTGTGGACTTAAGGTATTCTTCTGCACGTTTTGCGACAGAGCGAGGGTCGCGATCGTAGCCTTGCATTGTAGATGGTTCAACCACATCACAACGGATATTCACTTGGGTTTCTTCTGCGAACGGGTCAACAACGGCACTCTCAGGATCAGGCATAAGGATCATGTCTGATTCGTTGATCCCTTTCCAACCAGCAATAGACGAACCGTCAAACATTTTTCCTTCTTCGAAAAACTCTTCATCTACTAGCCCTGCAGGGATAGAAACGTGTTGCTCTTTACCTTTTGTGTCGGTGAAACGTAAATCTACAAACTTAGCTTCGCTTTCTGTGATAAGCGCTAAAGCTGACTCAATTGACATATAGTTCTCCAGTTTTAAGTCCGTTGTGTGATAGGTATTTAGATAAATTACAAAATTTACCTGAAAACGAAAATGTTGGTCGTTGTAATGGTTGTTGCCAACACTTAAGTATGACCATATCCGCCAGTCATAATCAAGCTCCCTTGATACATTTGCATGTTACGGGAGTATCATTAACAACTCATGTAACAACCCATATAACCCGATTGCGGAATTAACTTGGGTTAAAGCCATTATCATGCCAATCGGTATTAATACTTAAGAGTATGTTTTAAAAAAAGAATATCCTTAAAAGGGTGAGATGTTGATGTAGCGTTGAATTATAATGGTGCAAAAAGCATGGGTGTTGCACAAAATTGGTGATGCATCAATTTATTTGGACTTGTGTTAACAGCTTGTTAAGTTATTAATGCCTTCGTGCAGCCTAACTTTATTTATTGAATAAAACGCTCAAAAATCCATGGATACGCATAGCCTAATTCACAATAAGTCTGTACAATCCGCCGCCAATTAGGTTTCTCTCGTAAGCATGAGCATATCCCCTTCTATATCTAACTGAAGGCAGATTCGCTTTTGTACCTTACGAGTTATTACAGAGAGTATTTATGTCTTCAAGCATCGCTAATTTGCGCAATATTGCCATTATTGCACACGTTGACCATGGTAAAACGACCTTGGTTGATAAGCTCCTACAACAATCTGGTACTTTACAAACACGTGGCGACAACGAAGAGCGTGTGATGGACTCCAATGATATCGAGAAAGAACGCGGTATTACGATTCTGGCAAAAAACACGGCCATTAACTATGGCGACTATCGGATCAACATTGTAGACACGCCTGGACACGCTGATTTCGGTGGAGAAGTTGAGCGTGTAATGTCTATGGCGGACTCAGTCTTGTTGCTAGTTGATGCGCAAGAAGGTCCAATGCCACAGACCCGTTTTGTGACACAAAAAGCCTTTGCCCAAGGTCTTAAACCGATTGTAGTTGTGAACAAAATTGATAAGCCAGGTGCTCGTCCAGATTGGGTGATCGACCAAGTGTTTGACTTGTTTGACAACCTCGGTGCGACAGATGATCAACTTGATTTTCAAGTGGTTTATGCGTCTGCTTTGAACGGTTGGGCTTCGCATGATGCTGAAGTCTCTGGTACAGACATGACTCCCTTATTTGAGATGATTATTGAGCAAGTAGCGGCACCGGATGCGGATGCTGATGGCCCTTTACAAATGCAGATCTCTCAGTTGGATTACAACAGCTATTTGGGCGTGATTGGTGTAGGTAGAATTAAGCGCGGGTCAATTAAGATCAATCAACAAGTGACAGTCGTGAATGCTGCCGGTGAAAAGCGAAATGGCAAAGTGGGTAAAGTACTCGGTTATCTGGGCTTAGACCGCCATGACGTAGAACAAGCAAGTGCAGGCGATATTGTCGCAATTACAGGTTTAGGCGAGCTAAAAATATCCGATACTGTATGTGATTTAAATACTGTCGAAGCCTTACCTGCGCTCTCTGTGGATGAACCAACCGTAACGATGACTTTTCAAGTCAATACTTCACCTTTCTCGGGTAAAGAAGGTAAGTATGTAACCTCTCGAAATATTCTTGATAGGCTGAATGCTGAGCTTGTACATAATGTGGCACTTAGAGTAGAGGAAACTGAAGACCCAGACAAATTTAGAGTGTCAGGTCGCGGTGAACTTCACTTGGGTATATTGATCGAAAATATGCGTCGAGAAGGTTATGAATTAGCAGTTTCTCGTCCAGAAGTTATTCTCAAAGAAGAAGATGGACAGCTGCTAGAACCCTATGAAACCTTAACCATTGATTGTGAGGAAGAGCACCAAGGCTCTATCATGGAGCAGCTTGGAATACGCAAAGCCGAACTCACCAACATGTCTCCAGATGGTAAAGGGCGCACTAGAATGGATTTCATGATCCCAAGTAGAGGCTTGATAGGCTTTCAAACAGAGTTTATGACACTGACTTCTGGTTCTGGTTTACTTTACCACACATTTGATCACTATGGTCCGCACAAAGGGGGCACGATTGGTCAGCGTAAAAATGGTGTTCTGATTGCCAATGCAACAGGGAAGGCTTTGACCAATGCTCTGTTTAATCTGCAGGATCGCGGTCGTTTGTTTATTGGTCATGGTGTGGAAGTGTACGAAGGGATGGTTATCGGTATTCACAGTCGTGACAACGATTTAACTGTTAATGCACTAAAAGGCAAACAGCTAACGAACGTGCGTGCATCTGGTACTGACGAAGCACAGAGCTTAGTCCCGCCCATCATTATGACTTTAGAGCAAGCACTTGAGTTTATCGATGACGATGAACTAGTAGAAGTTACGCCTGAAAGTATTCGTATTCGTAAAAAGCTGCTTACAGAAAGTGATCGTAAGCGGGCTTCAAGAACGAAAAAAGACTAGACCTCTAAGTGGCATAGTTAAATTTTATTGAGTGTAACCACAGCTCTGAATAAGGCGAGGTAGTTTATCTCGCCTTTTTTATATCTTTATGACACTACCGTATACCTTTTACCAATGCTATATTTGGCGCAAATCAATCAACTAGAGTCATCTTTTGTACAATTTCGATACACTTACTGATAGAAGTCCAACACATGCTTTTAAGTGGGAACGATATAAAGGTAAAGATATCATTCCAACTTGGGTTGCAGACACCGAGTTTTCAAGTCCACAGCCGATCATCGACGCCCTTGTTAAACGGAGTCAGCATGGACTGTTTGGTTACACCTTACCCAAAGAATATACACCTGCTACAGATGCCATCATCGATTGGTGCAAAAAACAATATGATTGGCATATTGAAGCGGATTGGATCGTCTGGACTCCGGGTGTTGTGCCTGCTTTTAATATGGCATGTAAAGGTTTTGCAAGTGATCAAAGCAGTATTATTGTGCAAACTCCCAATTACCCCCCATTGTTGGCTGCCCCTCAAATCAATGGGAAAGCGCGGCTTGAGGTATCTACTGTATTCGTAGACGGGCGTTGGACCCTAGACTTCGATGCACTAGAGGCGCATGCAGCCAAGCCGCATACCAGTTTGTTTATCTTATGCAACCCAATGAATCCGGTTGGTACGGTTTTAAACAAAGAAGAGTTGACGAGAATTGCGAATATATGCACCGCAAATGGCGTGACAGTATGTAGTGATGAGATCCATTGTGATTTGATCCTTGACGATGTTCGTCATATTCCTGCAGGGAAAATTCCAAGCCTTGAAGATCAATCCATCACTTTAATGGCGGCAAGTAAAACCTTTAATGTCGCGGGCTTGGGCACGTCATTTGCCATTATCCCTAATGCAAAAATCCGTCGTCAGTTTGTCAATGCAGGTGCTGGTATTGTACCGTGGGTCACGGTTATGGGATTAGTCGCGACTGAAGTTGCGTTTACTCAGTGTCAGGATTGGCTGAACGCTCAGCTTGATTATTTACGAGCAAACAGAGATTACTTGGTTGAAGCAATAAATAATATTGACGGCTTGTCTTGTGTTGCGCCTGAAGCGACGTTTCTGCTTTGGGTTGATGCCAGTGGTTTGGGAGTGAGTGATACTCAAAAGTGGTGTGAAGACAGAGGCGTTGGCCCCTCTCCGGGGAGAGATTTTGGACAAGCAAATTTTTTCCGAATTAACTATGGCTGCCCAAGAAGCATGCTTGAAAGTATTGTAGAAAGATTGTCAAAGTAGATCGTTCAGTCAAATAGGTGCAATTATTGCAGAACACTGTTATTCTAAATTCGCGAGCGTCATAAAAATAACAGTGTGCTAAAACCTATTCAGCTCAAACTTTTTTTATCAATGGTATTTGTATTTTTGTCCATAACTTTGTTTAGCCCAAGTTTAGCGGCTAAGAATAAGGTGCAAATAGCCATTATTATTGACGACATTGGAGCGAAAGCGTCCGATGCGGTTGCTTTTTCTCTACCCAAAGATGTTACCTTTTCAATACTACCTCATACTGAGTTTTCAACTCGGTTTTCTTACTTCGCAGCCGAACAAAACCGCGAAGTCATGTTGCACATGCCTATGGAATCGCTAAACGGCGAAAATTTAGGTGAGGGGGCGATATTGGCGAATATGTATCCGAGTGAAGTAGAAGGCGCGATTGTTGATGCATTGCAAACTGTTCCTCATGCTGTTGGGATGAACAACCACATGGGGAGTAAGTTAACGCAAATGACTCTGCAAATGAAAAGCGTCATGACAGTATTGCAAGCAGCCAACTTATTTTTTATTGATAGTCGAACAACGCGCTTTACGAAAGCAAGTCTCTTAGCTGAACAGTTTGGAGTAAAAGCAGCCAGAAGGCATATCTTTTTGGATCATTACCAAACTACTCACTTTTTACAGAAACAGTTTCAAGCTCTTATCTTTGAAGCAAGGAAGCGCGGAAAAGCTATTGGTATTGCGCACCCTTACCCCGTAACCCTCACTTTTTTAAATGAAAATCTAGCTAAACTGCCAGAAGACATTGAGCTGGTGACTGTCAGTAAGTTTTTAAGAGAAAAAAACAAATTTAGACTGAATCCAAGATTAGCCTCCGCATCACGTAACTTTGATAGCGGAGCACCACAGTCTCTCAGTTTACCGAATTAGTCACCCTACAAGTACTGCTAAACTAGAGTGCGGGTGTATTTTTGCCGATTTCGCAATCAAAAAGCAGCAAGCATAAACGGCTTCTCGATCTATAAAAACTAGGCGTAATAATATTTCTACTTACTCAGGTATAATGTTACACTATAACATCCGTCACGAGTAAATGTGACATTGACTAATTTAGCGCTTAGGTAAACGACATTGCGACAACTAAAATCTTCTGATCTTACTGTAGAGGAGCTGGCCGAGGAAAATTCTCAAACCTCAGTCGGCACTGGCGATTCTGGCCGTTTGGACAAGCTGGGAGTGTGGATCTCTGGTTTATGTGCTGTTCATTGTCTTGCTTTACCCCTGTTGTTACCGATTGCGCCTGTCATTGCGTCAAGCTTTTTTGCCGAGCATTGGTTTGAACGCGTGATTTTGTCACTGTCGGTCGTTATCGGTTTTGCCGCTATGTTTATTGGTTTTCACCAATACCATAGACAACTTTACCCTTTATATTCTCTTGCAGCTGGTGCATTAATATATTGGAACAAAGATGCTTTAGGGCATGAGCTTGAGCCATTTACGGTTACAGTCGGCGCCGCGTTAATTATCGGCGCACACGTGCTCAATTTGCGTTTGTGTCGTCAGTGTAAAGGCTGTAAGTAAATATAGCGCTATTTTAAGCTGATTTTACGCATGCTAAGGCCCATTTCGGGTCGTCGGTAAATATCGCATCCGCCTTAATATCACGCAGTTTTTGGATAAGTAAATCGTCATTTACTGTATAGCACCACACTTCCAAGTTGTAAGTATGGGCATGCTTGATAAATCTGTCATTCACAAGGTGTGCTTCAATTGCTGCAATATCAACTTCCAGCTCAATTGCGTACTGAGCATAAGATTTTGGCAGGTGGGCAATGAGTGCAGCATATCGAATATTGTTTCGGTGACGGCATTCTCTCAATGCACTTTTAATCTTGCTAAGCAATTCATGTTCAAAACTTGATATTACGACTCTTGTATCGTGTTTGTAGAGTTCTCTATTCAAGGCATTGGCAAACGCTTCGACATTGTTAATTGCTTTTAGCTCCAGATTCAATGTGGCTTGATTTGTAATGCATGAAAACAGATCAGATATGCAAGGTATTGCATGCGCACCTTTTACTTGCAGTTGCTCTACCTCATCTTTGTTCAAACTTGACAACCTGCCTTTGCCATTCGTTAGGCGATCTAGGTACCAATCATGGAAAACGTAAAATTTCCCATCCACTTCCTGAATATCACATTCGATGGCTGTTGCACCAGCACTCAATGCCATTTCGAAAGCCAAAATTGTATTTTCTGGATACCTTGCACTGTATCCGCGGTGAGCAATTATTTGCACCTTTACTGTCGCCTCAAGTTCTGATGGGTATGAACCGTTTCGTATATTGCTGCAGAGACGACTAATATACCACCAATTAAAGTTTTTATGGTCGGCGATTCATTGAGTATAATTATTGCGAGCACTACACCGTAAAAAGGTTGCATGCAAGCCACTAAAGAAAATGTTTTTGCCCGTAAATGTTTTAATGAAGACGCGATTAAGGCGTGAGGTAATGCGGTAAAGACGGTACCCAAACAAAGCAGTAACAAGGCCGTTCGGGTGTCCATTTGTGAAAAGTCATCATTCAAGAAGAACACTAAACATGGGCATATTATTAACGTTTGCCAACCCATTGCCCTAGCACCGCTATAGTGAGAAAAATATTGGCGATGGATCAAGTTTCTCAATGCATATAAGAATGCCGAGAAGATGCCTATTAGGACGCCTAGCGTTATGTCATTGCTTAACGAAACACTGGGGACAATAAGGTATATGCCAAGCAGTACTGCACAAGCACTGAGTATATCTTGCCAGTTTAGTTTTATCTTTTCAAAGAGTGGTTCTAACAGAACAGTAATAACAGGGAAGGTAAACAAAGCGATAATGCCGACAGATACACTCGAGTACTGCATTGACATAAAATAGGTTACCCAATGTATCGCCATTAAAACACCTAAGCCTATGCCGATGAAATAATCCTTAGTATTGTTTAATCTGAACTTTTCTCCTGACAATTTTACGAACAAAAATAAACAAACACACGCAGGAATGGCGCGCCCAAACGTAATATCTAAGGCAGGCAGTGCGATTAGTTTTGAAAACAAAGCAGTACCACCAAGTAGTATCATAGTGATATGCAAGTTAAAAAGACTGCGTTTTACTGGGTTCATGCAAACATGCCCAGACAAGAATGATATTTGATAGATTTTGTCCTATTCGGCTTTTTCGCTTTTAGTCTCTTGTAGCAGAGCGAGTTGTTGACCGAGGCGCGTTGTCATACCCGCGGATACGTCTGTAAAGTTAATTTTATTCTCTTCGAAGCAAAGGATGACAGTAGAGCCAAGCTTGAAACGCCCCATCTCGTCACCTTTATTCAATAGAATGTTGTCGACTTCGTGCTGCCAATGCTGGACGTACTTGCCGGCAGGCGGACTAACCGTTCCTTGCCAGACTGTCTCTATGCTAGCGACAACTGTGGCTCCTACTAGAACCATGGCTACTTTACCTGCTGGAGTGTCAAAAAGTGCTACAACGCGCTCGTTTCGGGCAAAGAGTCCTGGGACATTCTGTGCTGTAAGCGGATTGACTGAGAACAACTCTCCTGGAACATGGAGCGTGTCGGTGAGTTGACCACTTATTGGCATGTGGATACGATGATAATCGCGCGGCGCTAAATAGATCGTGGCAAATTTTCCGTTTTTGAAGGCTTTCGCAATCTCAGGCTTTCCGCCCAGTAACGCAGTTAAGCTGTATTCATGCCCTTTAGCTTGAAAAATTCTGTCTCCTTTAATGTCACCAAATTGACTCACCGCGCCATCGACTGGATGACACAAGGTATTTTCTCCAGCAACGATTGTGCGAAGCCCTGTTTTTAAAGGTCGAGTAAAAAATTCGTTGAAGGTTTTGTACTCAGTAGGTGACTCAAATTCTGCTTCCTGCATGTTTATGTTGAAGGCTTTGATAAAAAGCTTAATTAAACTCTGCGTGAGTATGCCAAGTTCTTTTTCGGCGATGAAGCCTAATAAACGAGAAATAAGGTGTTTAGGTAAGATATATTGAGTATGGATTTTTATCCAATCTATCACGCACTTGCTCCATAATTAATCCAAGTTGATTGTAGCTGACCATTAGGTGTTTTGTATCTACAAAAGCATTATGAGTACTTATGATTTGGCATAAGAGGGACGTTGCGCTTCCAACGACTCTATGATTTTCAAGTAACTTTGATAGCGGGTGGAGCAAATTTTTCCGTCATCTACTGCGGCTTTGATAAGACAACCAGGGTCATTTTTGTGGGTGCAGTCACTAAACTTACAGCCTCCTAAATAGTCTTTGAACTCTATAAAACCGGTTGTGACTTCGTCTTTTGATAGATGCCACAAGCCAAATTCCCTGACCCCAGGTGAATCTATCAGTTCTCCCCCATTGCTAAAGTGCATGAGCTTGGCAGCAGTGGTAGTATGTTGACCAAGCCCTGAATTTTCTGACACTTCTCCGACCAGCTCATCGGCTTCTGGCAGTAGTTGGTTGACCAAGCTTGACTTGCCGACGCCGCTTTGGCCGACAAAAACATTTACCTTGTCTTTTAGTTCAAGCGCTAGACTGTCTATGCCTATCTTTGTTTTACAGCTAACCAAAAATACTTTGTATCCGAGTGTTTTGTACACCTCTAACTGTTGATGTAACTCATCCATATCTTGTGGATCGAGCAGCTCTACTTTGTTGACGATGACAATCGCTTGAATCTGTGCTTGTTCACAAGCGACTAAATAGCGATCGATAATATGACTAGAAAAGCTGGGTAAAATAGAGCTCACTACTAAAATTTGGTCGATGTTTGCTGCAACGGGTTTAACACCATCGTAGTAGTCGGGACGAGTAAGCACTGACTTCCTATCGAACACCGCTTCAATGACGCCACGATCTCTTTGCTCTCCACTGAGGCTGGGGCGAAATAATACTTGGTCACCACATACGACAGACTCAACGGTTCGGCGAATAAAGCATTTGTGTGTTTGTGATGGATGAGCGTCGTTTTCCACAATAGCATGCTTACCAAAGCGACTGATTACGCGACCGTTTAATTGCTCTCCAAGGTTATCAAGCGTTTGTTCGTCTTGATTGTTTATTGTTTTGTGCCGGTTTTGTTGAACTCGACGTTTTTGATTTTTTGATAATTTGGGTTTTTTAGCCACAGCCAGTTATTCTAAGTTGGCGATTCTAATGATGCATGATACATTTTTTGTTTGAAGAAGCACAATTTGACGTAACTAGGTGATAAATGGCAGTAGATGAGCAAAATTTAGTGTGGATTGACATGGAGATGACGGGTTTAGATCCGGAGAGTTGTTATGTGCTGGAAATAGCCAGTATCGTAACAGACAAAGATCTCAATGTTATAGCTCAGGGACCCGTTATCGCCATTCACCAGTCAGATAAGGTGCTCAGTGCAATGGACGATTGGTGTAAAACAACCCATGGAAATTCTGGATTGACTCAACGTTGTTTGGGTAGCGAATATGATGTCAACCAAGCGGCATCAATAACGATTGCTTTTTTGGAACAATTCGTACCAGCAGGCAAGTCTCCTTTGTGCGGTAATAGCATCGGTCAAGATCGACGTTTTTTAGTCAAGTACATGCCTCAGTTAGAAGCTTTCTTTCATTATCGTAATATTGACGTGAGTAGCATTAAAGAGCTGGTAAAACGCTGGCAGCCCGAGCTGCTGGACGGATTTAAGAAAAAAGGTGTGCATTTAGCATTGGATGACATTATTGAGTCGATTGAAGAGCTTAAATACTATCGCAATAAAGTATTCAATATTTAGTTAGGGTCTGCACAACAAAGGTCAACAGCCACTAAGCTTTGAAATATTCAAAGCCAGTATTTGTTCTAATAGGGTAACGGGGTTTTTTAGGGATTTAAATTTTTATGCGTTTTATGCAATCAAACAAGGTTATTATTCGGCTTGTAAAGGTGTTACCTCAATTTATATTGTTGCTTATTCTTGGTCTTAGTCAAGCTAACGCGATAAGCCCAGAACAAATGACAAGCGGTATTAAAGCGGCGGGTGGAGACGCAATTAAGTCAAGTGGCAACATGATTGAATTTAACTTCAAAGGCATGCACATGGCTGTCATTTTCGACAAAAACGCCGACCGTATGCGCTTGGTTTCTCCCATTATCGAACTAAACAAATTGAGCAATGATGTGCTACTGCAATCGCTAGAAGCAAACTATCATTCGGTACTTGATGCGCGATATGCTGTATCTGATGGCGTGATGTGGTCTGTGTTTATCCATCCACTGAAAGATTTAACTAGTGATTTATTCACCTCAGCTATTTCACAAGTGGCTATTGCTAAAGCAACGTTTGGACAAGAATACACAAGCGGTGCACTCGTATTTCCGGGTAAATAAGCAAAAGGCTGTCTCTAAAAAAATATCTCCTTCTGCAACTTTCAAAATTGCAGTTGCGTAGTGCTGTTTGAATGATCCCTGATTTAAAAATGAACGGGCTTAGATCATTTCAAACTAAGAACACACAAGGAGATACTTATGAAGCGTTTCATATTTATGGCAATAGGATTTACCTTAGTATTCCTATTGCAAGCGTGCAATGCTGGAGATGGTCAAGGCCTAGATACAAATGGTCAACCCATTGACTTAAACTCCACAGAACCACCATCTACTGAACCTGAACCTGAACCTGAACCTGAACCCGAAGACGATGCAGTGCAAGCGAACTTGGCCTCTATCCACGAAAAAGTACTTGTTCCAAGGTGCACTCAATGCCATGCGGGTGCGAATGCGCCGCTTGGTTTGGCAATGGATGATTTAGACACGACCAGAACTAACTTAATCAATGTAGATTCAGCAACGAACCCTACTTTTAAGCGTGTTTTGCCCGGTGATGCTGAAAATAGTTTTTTATACTTAAAAATATCAGGAGCACCTATTGCGGGCAATCAAATGCCTTTGGGTGAAGCACCCTTAGATGCTACAACTCAAGAAACTATAAAACAATGGATTAACAATGGCGCGCCAATTGATCGTACCGATGTCGTTGCAGTTGTAAAAAGTGTTTCACAAAGCGGAAAAAACTTATCTGTCGATTTGGTATTTAGTCAGATGATGGATGAATCTACGTTAACAACTGACGGTATTCACCTTTCTGATAACAATGCTGGAGAAATCACACCTGATTTAATAGTGATCAAATGGAAGAATGCCAATGAGCTAAATCTTGCTTTTGAAGGCGATATTACTGGGTATCCGAGCCTACAACTAAGGTTAAACGAAAATGCTCGGTCAAGTATTTTTGCGAGAAATGGCACTTGGCTAGATGGAGATAGAAATGGCGTTGAAGGTGGAGAGTTTGTTTATGAAATTTCAAAATAATATTGCAACGAAGTTCCTTTTCATTTCGGCGATACTTGTCAGTTTACTTAGTCTTAGTAATAGTGCCGTCGCGGAGCCGTATTTGGCAATTAAAACTAAAGCGAAGTGCAGCGCATGCCACGTAAACCCAATTGGCGGTGGTATGCGCACAAAATTTGGCACCTTATACGGTCACACACAATTGCCCAAAGAAATTTCCGATATCGTCGGAGCGGATATTGGCGAAATAACCGATTACTTGAAGATCGGAGGAAACTTTCGTTATAACGCACAAGCAAGTAGGAACGAAGCGGATGAGTCATCATCTACCTTCAGAGTAGAGTCAGCACAGGTCTATGTGGCAATACAACCTAAAAACTCTAAATTCAGTCTCTATTTGGATCAGCAAATAGCACCGGGTGCGGCAGTAAATAGAGAGGCGTTTTTAAAATATAACTATGCTAGTAATCACTATATAAAAGCGGGCAAGATGTATGTGCCTTATGGATTGCGTTTGGAGGATGACACTTCTTTTGTTAGGCAGGTTACGGGGTTTAACTTTGATAGTAGCGACAATGGCGTAGAGCTGGGTCTCGAATATGACGACACAACGTTAAATTTTTTTGTTACTAATGGCACTAGTGCGGTGTCCAATAACGATGACAAATTCTTATTTGGTGCAAAGGCTGAACACTTGTTTGGTAACGCGCGTGTAGGGGGAACAGTTGTTGTGAATGACTCTGATGCGAACGAGCAGCGTTTCTACAATGTTTACGGGGGGCTAACTTGGGGAAATTGGGTGTTTCTCGGCGAAGCTAACCTAATTGAAACCGAAGGGATAACAAGTTCTAGCATTGAAGAACTTGTGGGCTTAATTGAAGCAAACTACCAGTTGCAAAAAGGGCTTAATGTTAAGCTCACTGGTGAGTACTATGACCCAGACCGAGGTATAGATGAAAATCAAGAAACACGCTACTCGTTGGTTGTCGAATACACGCCTCTTTCAATGTTGCAAGTGCGTTTGGGGGTGCGATCTTCAGAAGGGATTCCACAGCAGCCTAGTCGTACAAATGAGCTTCTATTTTTGCAATCGCATGTATATTTCTAAGGCATAAGTGTATCAAAATAACTAAAAATGACGAGGGAACTAAGTCACTCTCGTCATTTTTTATTTATCCCGAATTTAAGTTACTTACTGATGTAGCAAACGATTTGGTTTCTACCTAAAGATTTAGCTTTATATAGACATTCGTCAGCATGACTTAGCATAGTTTCTACTTTTTCAGCTAGTTTTGATGTTACGCCGATACTAACAGTACATCCGATAGATTGACGCTTTCTTCTAATTTTTTTACTTTCTACTTGAGTTCTAAATACGTCCAACTTTTGTTTGGCTTGTTCCAATGTCGTATTCGGAAAAAACACACAGAATTCTTCACCTCCAAATCGAGACATAGAAAATTCAGAGAAGTGCTTTTTCATCAACTTAGCCACTTCTTTGAGCATTGCATCCCCGCAATCATGGCCGTAGGTGTCATTTATTTTCTTAAAGTGGTCGAGATCGAGTAAGGCCAAACACATGGACTCCAGACCTCTATGCATTTGTGTTGTTACCTCTTCAAAGAAATGGCGTCGATTGGGCAAACCTGTTAAGTAGTCCATGTTTGCGGTTTTTCGAATGAGCTCAATTTGCTCTATATGCTCAATATTTTGAAGTACGCGGCAAAAAAACTCTTCATGGCAGTAAGGAACGCGAAGATAGTCATTTGCGCCACTTTTGATGAATTTTGCAAGCAAGGCAGGGTTACTTAAATTAGATGTACCAATGATACTGAGTTCTTCCTTAGAAAACTCTTTTCTGATAGCCGCAACGAGTTCAATTCCCGATTCATCTTGTAACTCGTTTTCGGTGATCACAAGTTTAATTTGCTTGTTGTTGTACAAGCTATTGACCGCACTTAGCGTGTTGTTTTCTTGATAGGTCTCAAAGTTATGCCTGTTAAGTAATTCACATACTTTGTTTCTGGATGAGGGACGCTTACCTACTACGAGTACGCCGACTTGCTTATTTTTTTGTAGCCTTATTAATAGACGACTCAAATACTCGAAAACTTGTCGATTTTGCTTAGGTATATAATCGACCACTGCTTTCGATAGAATTCTGTTTCTAACATCTTCGTCCGATTGACTAGTGAGCACAATTACAGGCATGTATGATTGGATTGCAAAGTCGATGGCTTCGCCATGCGGCGCATCGGGCAGAGTATAGTCGACCACTGCACACAAAAAGGATTCTGGCGTCGACTGTTCGAATATCAACTTTGCTTCTGTTAGTGATGTGGCAACCGCAACATCTAAATTTATTTTGCCAATTATGCGCTTGAGCACACGCAGGCTGGCTGCATTGTCTTCAACCAATAGAATTTTGTATTTCACACACTCACCTCAATATCCAGCACGGATATACCTCTATTTGAGTTATCGGCATTCGCAATAATAATTTAAGGGGTAGGTACTCAAACTAACTGGAGGTCGCATGGTGGGATTATACTTGGAGGCTCGCCCTCTTGTGTCGCAAAATTTATTTTTCATGGATGCAAAATCAAAGCGTATATGGATATACTCGCAGCGGTTTTGCGACACAAGAGGGCGAGCCTCCAAGTATAATCCCAATTTGCTGGATATCGTGTTTGGGACGTATTGTCGATAATGGGTTTGCCCTATGCACCGTTGAAAATTTATTCAAATAATCATTTTTTGTAAAAATCTACTTGCAACCAAAAATAATTTTTCTATAATGCTCGTCCAGTTTACAGGAATGGTCTTAAATTCAGTAAACTGATTTCAACTCTCTATAAAGCGGGAATAGCTCAGTTGGTAGAGCACAACCTTGCCAAGGTTGGGGTCGCGAGTTCGAGTCTCGTTTCCCGCTCCAAATCTTTTTGGTCGCATTTTTTTTCTTCTACGTGCTATGTTTGTATGTGGGCAGAATTAATCGGATGACACATGGAAAAAATCAACCCTTTGCGATCCTTCGCCGAAAGAGCATTGTCTTATCCCAGTTTCTTAAATATGCGTTTGCTTACTTGGGTGTTTCGATTCAAGGTAAAACTCGTTGGAACAGTAGGTTTAAAAATTATTGAAACCGACTTAAAACGCGTTGTTTTTTACCAGAAAAATCGTAAAAAGGTACAAAACCACATTGGCGGTGTGCATGCAGCTGCAATGGCTTTACTTGCTGAATCTGCGACGGGGTTTGTTGTTGGCGTAAACTTACCGGGCGACAAGTTACCTCTTATTAAATCCATGCACCTGAAATACGTAAAGCGCTCGCAAGGAGACATGCGTGCAGAGGCATGGCTGACCGACGAACAAATTCAACAAATGCAAACCCAAGAAAAGGGCGACATTCTAGTCGCAGTGAATGTAAGTGATGAAAGCGGCGAAGCCCCCATTATTTGTGAAATGAATTGGGCGTGGCTGACGAAGTCTAAATCTCAGTAATAGTTATATTGGTGTATACATATTAAACATATTTTTAGCTCTTTCTTATAGACTATGTCGATATTTTTTACACTTATATTCTTATGGAAGCATAAATAAAGAGTAAATTATTGATTTTAATAGTTATTATAAAACACTGTACGGTGGTATTGGAATTGCTTGTGGTCAGTTAGGAAATTCTTTTTCTCGACGCGAATAGATCAAACTTGCACAAGGATAAGATATTTCTCTAAAAGTAGAGCCTGTTGACCTTTGTTTTTTGTGACTCCACAACTAACAATCAAAAGAATATGCGCCCTTCGCTTAGTTCTTTTTGTGGAGGTAAATTGATAAGACAAAAAGTCTTTAGATTAAGGGGGGGAGGCTAAATTACTTTATATTATCCACAAACAGATACACTGTGTATGTTCAATTCAGTCTGAATACGCGTGTAACGAGTCTTTGCAAGTGGTAAAAATTGAAAATGGACAAAATTCAACAGGCTCCAAATAAAAATAAATAATAATAGGGATTAAAATAATGTTGAATAAAAAAGCTTTAACGGGAGTACTCGCTACAATGGTAGTTGGGTTGAGTTCAGTATCAAGCTCCCATGCTGGTTTAATTGTGTCTGGGGAGTCACACGGTCTAAGTTGGAAAGCACAGAGTTTACTTGTCGGTGCTGCAGATGGAGGTACGGCGACATTTCCTCCTTTTGAGCCTTTTGGTAACGCAATCTATCATCCAACCTTCCCAACATACAGTGGTGTCGTTGGTATGCTAATGAATACGACTCAGGGTAACTTTGTCTGTTCAGGAACATTGATGGAAGACCGCCGTTCAATTTTGACTGCTGCCCACTGTGTTTCTGATGGTGCTGGCACGCCAAACCCAATTAGCACAACCGTGTTTTTCCAACCAGAAGATGGACTTGGCCCAGAGGTCAGCATATACACAGCTCCACCAGAAGTGGTTGCAGTAGAAGTCACTGACTATTTTGTTCACGAGGATTACACTGGTGAGGTCATCGACCAAAATGATATAGCGGTGTTACGTTTATCAGAAGAAGCACCAGATTGGGCAGTTTCATACGGTATATATGAAAACAATGACATAGCGGGGCAAAACTTCAACGTTGCTGGGTATGGTCGATTGGGTGACGGCGCAGGATCAATTCCGGCTACTGGTCGCTTGCGTCAGGGTAACAATCGTTACGACTATGCATTCGGCGATGCTGCTTTTGGTGGCTTTTTTACAAATGGCTTTTTCGGTTCCGCTGACGTAGAGTTTTCTTATATTTCTGATTTCGACAATGGCAGTATTTTTAATGACCAAGCTGGTATCATTGCAGATATTTTTGGTCTTGATGCCTTTGATGTTGGTCTAGGTGAGTCTGAGGTAGGTGTCGCAGGTGGTGACTCAGGTGGCCCTAACTTTATTAATGGTTTAATTTCAGGTGTGAATAGTTACGGCTTAACTTTCGGCACTGGCTTAGGCGACATTGATGATGAACTAAATAATACATTTGGTGAATTGAGTGGGTTTGTTCCTACATACATTCATGCGGATTTTATCCGTGCCGCACTTGTTCCAGCTCCGAGTGCTTTTGCCTTACTAGGTTTAGGTTTACTTGCTGTTGTAAGTGCCACTCGTCGACAACGCCGCAGTTAATAGCTCATTAATACCAAATAGTTAATACCAACCGGCCTTATAAGGCCGGTTTTTTGCTGTTTACCACTTTGGACAATCTTTTTTTTAGTTGGTGCTTATAAGTCTTCAAACGTTAATCCAGCAGCACATGCTTGGCTGTATGACTCCATTTCCATTACATTTTTATTAAGTTTCGGATTATTGAATAAAACCATAAAGAATAGTATTGACAGTACTGATGAACGGGCGTAAAACGTGCTTCATAAGCAAGGCATATCGTTATTTGGTTTGAATTTAATAGTGGAGCGATCTTATTGTGTCTGGTTTAACAAAACAAACTCTTCAAACACGCTTGTTTAGCGATCCCAAAAATTATCCTTATGGTTTTTCTCGCTCGGGCGATTTTTCAATTGCCGAGAGTAGGGCACTTGCGCAGTACGGTAGCTTGTTTGCCGCCTTAATGGACGGTAAGTATGAACCTGTGGATGACGAGGATAAGCAGTATATTGCCTCTGCCTTGGGTCATGCGGAAGCGAAGACCGTGCAAGAAAAGGCTTGGCTCAAGTACCAGAAGCGGATCAATCGACCCAAATGTGCAAGCATTTATGGTAAAGCAAAAAGTATCGCTGATGACGAAGAAATCGAAGCAGATTCTGATGATACTCTCGATTTAGACCTAGAATCATAGATTTTTTACAGTTAGCGACTGGCTATTATTTATGCATAATTTGCACAAGGTTTCCCCTTGAATAATGGCTTATTCCAGAGTACCCTTGCCGCCCGATTTTATGGGACATACATGTACATCAAGGAAGAAGTGCATGACGAGAAATTTATCGCGAAATATTTATCCTAAAAATGTGCTATTTGTGAAATAGTATTTCACTTTTTTGTATGGATTTGTTTTTTCATTGCATGATTTTCTATATAGTCCGATAAAAATGAAACGTTCATTTCAGAGGAGTTACTCAGGTGAAGATGATGTCAGGCGCGGCTATGGTTGTAGAAGCGCTAAAAGATGTAGGTGTTACGCATCTATTTGGCTATCCAGGTGGTGCAGTACTAGACATATATGATGCGCTTTTTGCCCAAGAGCATGTAAAGCACGTACTGGTTCGTCATGAACAGGGTGCAGCGCATATGGCTGATGGTTACGCTAGAGCGACGGGTAAAACGGGCACCGTCCTAGTTACGTCTGGCCCAGGCGCAACGAATACACTTACCGGCATTGCTACTGCCTATATGGATTCTATACCGATGGTGGTGTTGTCTGGTCAAGTGCCTACCCAGCATATTGGTGAAGATGCGTTTCAAGAAACAGATATGGTGGGTTGTTCACGCCCCGTTGTAAAACACAGTTTTCTGGTTAAGAAAGCCGTGGATATCCCCAAGGCAATTGCTCAGGCGTATTACATTGCTAACTCAGGCCGGCCTGGACCTGTGGTAGTCGATTTACCAAAAGATATCGTGAATGTTCAAGAAGAGCATCCCTATGTGTTCCCTGATGATGTGAGCATGCGCTCATACAATCCTACGATAAAAGGGCACAACAAACAGATTAAGAAAACAGTCGCTTGTTTAGAAAAGGCAAAAAGGCCGGTTATTTATGTTGGTGGCGGAGCGATTGCGGCCGAGGCATCCACATTGGTTACCGAGTTAGCCGAGAAATTAAACGCACCGGTGGTATCTACCTTAATGGGCTTGGGGGCGTTTTCTTCCTTACATGAGCAATTCTTGGGCATGTTAGGCATGCATGGCACATATGAAGCAAATAAAACCATGCACAATTCCGATTGTATTCTTGCATTGGGCGCGCGTTTTGATGACCGCGTAACAAATAATGTGGATAAATTTTGTCCTTATGCAGACATTATTCACGTAGATATTGATCCAGCATCCATATCCAAAACTATCAATGCACATGTGCCCGTTGTCGGCTCAGTGGATGAGGTTTGTCGACAAATTTTAGCAGAAATGACTGCTCATGATTTTTCAAACCAAGAGTCTAAATTGACGGATTGGTGGGAACAAATTAACGAATGGCGCGCGCGTCAGTGTCTTAAGTTTGAACAGGGTGAGACAACGATAAAGCCTCAGAAAGTCATCGAGTCATTGTACAAACATACTAACGGTGATGCTTACGTTAGTTCCGATGTTGGTCAGCATCAGATGTTTGCCGCGCTTTATTATCCCTTTGCAAAACCAAGACGTTGGATAAATTCTGGTGGGCTGGGCACGATGGGCTTTGGTTTACCTGCTGCGATGGGGGTACAATTTGCTCATCCCGAGGCTTGCTCTGTAGTGGTTACGGGTGATGGCAGTATTCAAATGAATATCCAAGAGCTATCTACTTGTTTACAGTACAACCTTCCCATCAAAATTATCTCACTAAATAACCGTGCTTTGGGTATGGTTAGGCAATGGCAAGATATGATCTACAAGGGGCGTCATAGCCATTCGTACATGGATTCTATGCCTGATTTTGTCAAGCTCGCCGAGGCATATGGACATGTCGGGATTAAGGTTGACACATTAGACGAACTAGATGATGCGATGGCGCGATGCTTTGCCGAGAAAAACCGCTTGGTATTCATGGATATTGCCGTTGATCAAAATGAACACGTATACCCTATGCAAATTAAGTTTGGTGCGATGGACGATATGAGATTAAGCAAAACGGAGCGTACATAATGAGAAGGATTTTTTCGATACTAATGGAAAATGCCCCTGGATCATTGTCACGCATCATGGGTGTATTTTCTCAACGCGGATATAATGTGGACTCCTTGTGTGTGGCGCCAACCAGTGACTCGAGCCTTTCTCGTCTGACCATTATTACAGAAGCAGATGATAAAGTTGCCGAGCAAATACTTAAGCAAGTCAACAAATTGATCGACGTACTACGCGTAAGCGAGTTGACAGAAGCACCCCATGTCGAGCGCGAACTAATGTTGATAAAAGTGGCTACACGTACTGAAGTCGCTAGAGCGGAAGTGAAGCGCAATGTAGATATTTTTAGAGCTCGTGTATTGGATGTTACGTCTCAGCATTATACGATGGAAGTTACCGGAACCAGTGACAAATTGACCGCTTTTGCCGATGTAATGGCTGATTGTGCTGACATTACAGAGTCTGCGAGAACCGGGGTTTGCGGTCTAGCCAGAGGTGACAGAGCCTTACGCGCGTAAACGATTGCCCTCAAACATAATAAAAGTGCATACGAAATAGTAACTTATGCCTGATTGATGAAATATTAAATTTTTTGGTCAGGCATGATTTTTTATGTATATGTGCTAAACTAAATTTGTTTTTGGTAAAGCGCGTTTGTAAGTTTGCTACATCTTAAGTGTAAGTTATTGAAGGTATTAAACATTTATCACTTGCACGCAGTACTTCAGAAGTAAAAATCTCAGCAACGAATTTGTCAAAAATGCCTGCGCAGGCGATGCGCATACATTGTATTTTTATATTTTGAGGTTTTTATGTCTAAAGTTACAGGCACAGTTAAGTGGTTTAACCCTGAAAAGGGCTATGGTTTTTTAACACAAGACGATGGTGGGAAGGACGTATTTGTTCATTACCGTGCAATCGTTGCTGAGGGTTATAAAACGTTACCAGAAGGACAACGTGTGTCATTCGAAGTGGAAGAAGGTCAAAAAGGTCTTCAAGCCGCGAATGTAGAGCCTATCTAATCAATAGGTGATACCACTTTTTTCAAGAAAGCGCCAAATTGGCGCTTTTTTTTATTATATTTACACTCGCTCGAACACAGTAGCGATGCCTTGTCCTAAACCAATACACATTGTCGCTAGTCCAAGACTTGCGTCCTTATCCTCCATTATATTGATTAAGGTTGTGGATATTCTGGCACCCGAACAACCTAAAGGGTGCCCCAATGCGATCGCGCCTCCTTTTAAATTTACCTTATCATCATAATGATCTAACCAGCCTAGTTGTTTGATACACGATAAAGCCTGTGCAGCAAACGCTTCGTTAAATTCTGCATACTCAATATCTTGCATGCTTAAACCTGCCCGTTTAAGCGCCTTCTGAGTAGCAGGAACAGGGCCAAATCCCATGATTGCAGCATCGCAGCCAGCGACTGCCATTGCACGGATTTTTACTCTAGGTATTAAACCCAAAGCTGAAGCCTTATCAGCAGACATCACTAGCATTGCAGCGGCACCATCTGAGATCGCTGATGACGTACCCGCTGTAACGGAGCCATTTACTGGATCGAACACGGGACGCAATCCTGCTAGTGTTTCGGTTGAGGTATCTGGGCGAATTACTTCGTCAGTATCTATCAGCTTAAGAACGCCATTTACATCATGGCCTTCGAGCGGCATAATTTCGTTTTGCCATCCACCATTGAGTGTCGCGGCATGGGCTTTTTGATGGGAACGCGCACCGAATTCGTCTTGCATTTCTCTAGTGATACTGTTCTGGCGGCCTAATAATTCAGCTGTCATACCCATGTTTCCAGAGGCTTTTGCGGTAAATTTTGCCAATCCGGGGTGAAAATCAATATTGTAGTTCATCGGGACATGCCCCATGTGCTCTACTCCACCTATCATGTATACATCTCCGCGTCCTGTCATGATGCCCGAGCAAGCGTCATGCAAGGCTTGCATTGACGAGCCGCACAGGCGGTTTACCGTGACCGCGCCTGTGCTACGTGGGATTTCAGTTAACAGTTGAGCATTTCTCGCGAGGTTAAAACCCTGTTCTTTAGTTTGTTGTACGCAGCCCCAAATAATATCTTCGATGTCCGCAGGATCCAGTGCGGGGTTTCGCATAAGTAGGCTTGTCATTAAGTGGGCAGATAAATCTTCAGCGCGAACATGTCTGAATACGCCGCCTTTTGAGCGTCCCATAGGCGTGCGAATACAATCAATTATTACAACGTCTTTCATATAATTTCTCCCTTTTCTTAAGCGAAGTAAGATCGGTTATTTGCTGCCATTTCTCGCACACCGTCGGAAATTTGATAAATAGCACCAAGGTGTGCATATTGATCGGCAAGTGCGACAAAGTTTTTCAGACCCATTGTTTCGATGTATCTGAATATTCCACCCCGAAATGGTGGAAAACCTAATCCGTATATCAATGCCATATCCGCTTCAGTAGCACTTGCTACAATGCCTTCTTCTAGGCAGCGAATAGCTTCGTTTGCCATCGGGATCATCAAACGAGCAATGATTTCTTCGTCGGCATAAGCCTGTTGTTCTTTTGAATGAGGCAATAGCAAAGCATAAGCTTCGTCCGCAGCAAGCTTGGTCGGCTTGCCTCTTTTGTCTTTACTATAGTTATAAAAGCCTTTAGCATTTTTTTGCCCCAAACGATTAGCCTCAAATAATAGTTTAACCGGATCGTGTTCAATTTTTTGCATTCGTTCCGGTATGCCCGCTGACATAACCCCTGCAGCGTGATCAGCCGTGTCCAAGCCTACTACGTCTAACAAGTAAGCCGGTCCCATTGGCCAACCAAAGTTTTTTTCCATCACTTTGTCTACTGACACGAAATCTGCACCATCAAGGACTAATCTGCTGAAACCTGCAAAATAGGGGAACAACACACGGTTAACCAAGAAACCGGGGCAGTCTTTGACGACAATAGGTGTTTTTCCCATTTTTAGTGTGGCTGCCACTACCGCGGCAACGGTTGACTCATTGGTTTCTTTACCTCGAATTATCTCTACGAGGGGCATTCGATGGACGGGATTAAAAAAGTGCATGCCGCAAAACCGTTGAGGGGATTTGAGGGCCTTGGCCAAATGGTTTATGGAAATCGTCGAAGTATTCGAAGTAATAATGGTTTCACTAGATACACTTTCTTCTAGTTCGGCAAGCACAGAAGATTTGACCTCTGGGCTTTCTACCACCGCTTCAATCACTAAGTCGACATCACTGATAGCTTGCATATCCAAAGTCGGCACAATATTGTTCAAGGTGGAAGCCATTTTGTCGGCGTCCACTTTGCCCTTTGACATGCCTTTTTTCAATATTGTCGCCGCCTCCGATAGCCCAAGCTCAAGTGCCGTTTGACTGATATCCTTCATCACCGTGGTAATGCCTTTTACTGCACCCTGATAGGCAATACCCCCACCCATGATCCCAGCCCCTATCACGGCATGTTTGTCAATAGAATGAAGTGCAGTTTTGGCAAGCTTCTTGGCCTTGCTTTTGACTTGTTGGTCGGCTAAAAATATACCTACTTGCGCTTTGCAGGCATCTGATTTGGCCAGTTTTACAAAGCCTTTATTCTCTAGCTTTAAGGCCTCATCCCGAGCTAAACTTGCTGATTCTCTGACTGTTGCGACCATTTGATGGGGGGCTGGGTAGTGTTGGCCTGCCTGTGCGGCGACAAATGCTGCGGCTGTAGAAAAACTCATCATTGCTTCGTTATTATTGAGTTTAAGCGGCCTTTGTTTCAACGCACGTCGGCTTTGCCAATCAAGTTTTTTTGCAATAGCGTCGGTTAACATACTACGTGCAGCTTGCAGCAAGTGTTCTGGTTTGACGACAGCATCTACCGCCCCTTCACTTAAGGCTTGATTAGCACTGCGATTGCGACCAGTGGCCATCCACTCTAGGGCATTGTCAGCACCTATTAAACGAGGAAGTCTTACCGTACCGCCAAACCCAGGCATGATACCCAGTTTGACTTCTGGTAGGCCAAGTGTGGCACTCGTATCTGCGACGCGTAAATCCGTTGACAACGCCATTTCACATCCGCCACCAAGCGCAAAACCATTAATGGCTGAAATTGTCGGGAAAGGCAGATCTTCAAATTCATTGAATACTTGCGAAGTCTTGCTTATCCAACTGAGGATAGCTTCTTCTGATTGAGAAAATAGCGGCATAAATTCTGTGATGTCCGCACCAACCACAAAGGCTGGTTTGTTGGATCGCACCAACACACCTTTTACACCCTTGGTTTGGCGAATACTTTCAATTGCGCTTGCTAACTCTGAAATAGTTTGTTGGTCAAATTTATTCACAGAGCCTGAGGAATCAAAGACAAGTTCAGCAATGCTGCCTTCTAAAAGGTCAACTGAAAGATTAGTGCCTTCATAAATCATGCAATTCTCCTATGACAAAGCCAATCAGACATTATTTTGATTAAGATTAGCCTAAGATTACCGATAGTGAAATGATGCTAATAGTTTTATGTCTGTTGGTGTGATTTACTTTATGTGTTGATACGCAATAACTATATCGAGCGAATATCGATGATATTATTATGTCACGATGAAATTACGCATGTATTTATTATTTCTATAAATATGTATTCATTGAAATATATAGTTGTAGTAGTGTAAGGCCTATAGTCATGCAAAATGTCTAGGGTCAACAGATCCTAAAAACGCCGGACGAAAAAGCCCAAGGGAAATTACTTGTTTACTCGCAAATATCCGTACTGGTCAGCTATTTTTATTGTGTTTTTGCTCATGTATTGGGAGGTCTCCGCGCAAGAACCTACCCCTGTGCAAGCATGGACATTAAAGCCAGACGCAGACTTTGCTATGAATTCAACTTTGCGAGAAGAACAAAGAGAAGCATTCTTGTCGCTAGAGAGGCGGTTGTGGAAGCTTTCTGATACCGAATTTGCCAATGAATTGGCTAAGTTGGGCGATTATCCCCTAGTCCCATATCTTGAAGCAAATCGACTGACTCATCGCTTGAATTTGAGTAAAACAGAGCAAATCCGGCATTTTCTTGTAAAAAACGAAGACACACCCATCGCAAAGCGCGTCCGCGAGCCTTGGTTGAAATATTTGCTCAAACGCAACCGCTCATCTCTTTATCAAGAGTTCTATCGTGCAAGCTCAAATACTGAAATGCGCTGTCATTTTTTGCGATTTCAGTATCAAGATCTTAAGGATAAAACCTTAGTTTATGAGCAAATTCCCGAACTATGGAATGTAGGGAAATCGCAGCCTAAAGCTTGTGATCCTTTGTTTAGATCTTGGATGAAAGCGGGGCAACTGAGTGAAGACCTTATCTTGCATCGCATTAAAAAGTCGGCAGAGGGAGGCCAACATACATTAATTCCTTATTTGAAGAGTTTGTTGAATGAGGACAAGCAATACCTCGCCGATTTATGGCATAAAACAAGACGTGATCCAGCTTATGTAAAACAGCTAAGTGCATTTAAGGGGCGGTATCCTTTGATCGAAGCGCAAGTGATGACCTATGGACTTTCTAGGCTCATATGGCGAGATCCCAAGTTGGCTTTGCGCACCTTTGGAAAAGCTAAAAACAAATTAACCTTTAGCGCGGAGCAATTGGGGATCATTAGCAATAAGTTTGCGGTAAGTCTTGCTATTGATCGTGATGAGCATGCTGAAGATTGGCTCATTAGGGCAAGTGAAGTAGCACCAGACGATGACACCATGCGCTGGCATTTAGCCTATCTACTACAACAGCAAGATTGGTACAAGATTGCTCTATTGATAGAAAAAAGTTTGCCCCAGTTAACTAACGAAAAACAATTTCAGTACTGGCTTGCGCGTGCATACGAAAAAATGAATAAAGCGAATGAAGCCAATGCCTTGTATCAGCAACTGGCGGGAAGTCGTGATTATTACGGTTTTTTGGCGAGTGCTAGACTGGGTGTGCCTCACAGCTTAGAGCACAATCCCATTGACGTAGATGACGACATAATAACTCAGGTTTTGAATACGGATGCGGCTAAGAGAGCATACGAGCTTAGGCGTTTATCCCGAGACTACAGAGCGCGTTTAGAATGGCTTAGTATGCAACGCGGCTTTACTGAAGAACAAAAACTTGCCGCTGCTGTAGTGAGCTCTGAGTGGGGCTGGCATGACCAAACCATTTTTACTCTCGGAAAAATGGGTGAGTTGAACGACGTAGAGCGACGCTTTCCGCTCGCGTATAATGATTTACTCGTACCTGAGGCCAAAAAGAACAAGATTCAACCAGAATGGGCATTTGCAATTGCAAGAAGAGAGAGTAGCTTCATGAGTGATGCGGTATCGTCTGCAAATGCTAGGGGATTGATGCAAATACTGCCCAGTACGGCAAAATACCTAGAAAAGCGGCGAGTAAGCTCAAGAGACTTATTAAAACCAGAATTAAATGCAAAAATTGGCAACAAGTATTTGCGCTATTTGATGGATAAACTGGATGACAATACTTTGCTAGCGACTGCTTCCTATAACGCTGGATGGCACAAAGTGAAAAAATGGTTGCCTAAGAAAGAAGCGCTTGATGCAGATGTTTGGGTCGAGCTTATTCCCTACAAAGAAACCCGAAATTATGTCAAGGCCGTGATGGCCTACCAACAAATCTATCAGGACAAATTGGCGAGTAAACAGGTCGAGAACACAGTATTTGATGAATTTGTGCGTGCGCAAGTGAGTCCACGCATTTAGCAAAATAAAAATAAGAGAACTAAATGGATAACGACAGTATAAAGACGCTATACGCAAAGCATATCGATATTATGCAAGCTAGAGCAAAAGAGGCCATTGAAAGAGAAGGAATTGAAGGGCTAATTATTCATTCTGGTCAACTTCACTATCAGTTTTTAGATGATAATCCATATCCCTTTAAGGTTAATCCACACTTTAAATCTTGGCTTCCGGTGGTAGACAACCCTAATTCGTGGTTAATTATTGACGGTGAGAATAAACCTAAACTAGTGTTTTACCTGCCTGTCGATTTTTGGCACAAGGTACCAGAAGTGCCTGATGCCTTTTGGGTACCATTTTTTGATATTCACTACTTAAAAAAAGCAAACAAAGTGGAGCAATGCTTACCCTATGATTTAAGCAAATATGCGTATCTTGGAGAGCACCTTGAGGTCGCTAAAGCCTTAGGTATGCACTTGCTCAATCCAGACCGAGTTCTGCATTACTTGCACTATCATCGTGCCTATAAAACCGATTACGAATTATACTGTATGCGCAAGGCTAATAGTATTGCGGTAAAAGCACACAAAGTCGCCAAGCAAAGCTTTTTTAGTGGTTTATCTGAATATGAAATTAACCAAGAATACTTAGGGGTAGCTAAGCAATCAGAAAATGACATGCCTTATGGTAATATTGTTGCGTTAAACGAGAATGCGTCAATACTGCATTACATGCTACTCAATAAGGCTCCTCCCTCAACACACCGCTCTTTTTTGATAGATGCAGGCGCGTCCTACCATGGGTATGCAGCAGATATTACGCGTACTTACTCAATGGAGGATAATCGTTTTCAAGAGCTCATCGTCGCTGTCGATAGTTTGACTGAATATCTGGTTAGTCAGGTAACGCCAGGTAAAGAATATCTGTCTTTACATGAGGCGGCTTGTGGCGGTATTGCAAAAATTTTAAGCGAATTTGGCGTTGTTAATCTGCTACCTGATGATATTGTTGAGCAGGGCATTGTGAGTACGTTTTTTCCTCATGGTATCGGTCATATGCTGGGGCTTCAAGTGCATGACGTAGCGGGTCATGTTGCTGATGATACGGGTACAGCCAAGCCTGCACCAAGTGCTCATCCCTTCCTCAGGTGTATGCGAACGATTGAAGCTCGCCAAGTATTCACTGTTGAACCGGGTATTTATTTTATCGATTCCTTACTCACTGAGTTGAAGGGTAGTGAAAATTCAAAGTATATTAACTGGAACACAGTAGATGCTTTTAAACCTTTCGGTGGTATCAGGATAGAAGACAATGTTATTGTTCACAGCGAACATACCGAAAACATGACAAGAGAGCTTTGGGAAGAAAGCCTCTCTTGAGTATTTACCGAAAAAAGGGATGGCAATGAGACGATCATTATTTAGCGTTTTAATTAGCAGTATCTTAGTCTTTTCGAGCCTAGCAGCCTCAACCAAAGAAAAAGTGCCCGTTGCAATTGCCATTCATGGTGGTGCAGGTACGATTTCAAAAGCCAACTTAACTGAAAAGCAAGATCAAGCTTATCGAGCTAAGTTGCGTGAAGCTGTGATGTCAGGTTATGAGGTGTTACAGAACGGCGGTTCTAGCACCGACGCAATAATTTCAGCGATTCAAATAATGGAAGCGTCGCCCTTGTTCAATGCAGGTGTAGGAGCAGTTTATACTTGGGAGGCCGAGCATGAATTGGATGCGTCTATTATGGAAGGAGAGTCTTTAAACGCAGGTGCCGTGGCCGGTGTTAAAACGGTAGTTAGCCCGATCGCGGCGGCTAGAGAAGTAATGGAGCATTCGGTGCACGTGATGTTAAGCGGAGAGGGAGCGCAAGCGTTTGCTAAATCACAGGGCTTAACCTTGGTCGATAATCATCACTTTGACACTCCGCACAGACTACGTGCACTTGAAAAGGTTAAAGCGCGTCTTTTAGAGAATGATCATGCTTCACTACACCTTGATCCTTTGACCAGTGATTACAAGTTCGGGACTGTCGGGGCTGTTGCATTGGATTCGAAGGGTAATATTGCCGCTGGCACCTCTACAGGCGGCATGACGGGCAAACGTTGGGGAAGAATCGGTGACTCTCCCATCATTGGTGCGGGGACTTGGGCGGACAATAGCAGTTGTGCTGTGTCTGCCACTGGGCATGGCGAGTTTTTCATTCGAAATCATGTCGCTGCTGATATTTGCTCTCGTGTCAAATACCAAGGTGTATCGATTAAAGACGCGGGAGAAACTGTAATAAATGACGTTTTACTTCCGATGGGTGGCACTGGTGGTGTTATTATCATTGATGCTAAGGGAAATATCGCCATGCCTTTTAATACCGAAGGAATGTACCGTGCTGCCGTTGATGTCAATGGGAAGGTAAGTGTCGCTATATACCGTTCAGAATAGAGTGTGTGAATCGCAGGCCTATAAATACTAAAAAGATCTGAGCAATAGGGTATCGCCTCGCTGCACCAGCTCTAGCTGACGCAAAGCACTCATACCAAGGAGAATTTCGTCTTGATTCATACCTGGGTTCAGATTGGCTTCAACGTTGTATAAACGAATCTCACCAACGCGAAGTTCGCGCACTTGTGTTCGTGCGACAGTAACAACGCCATTTGCCGTTTGTGCTTGAAACCGCTGGCCAGCTTTCAGACCCAATTTATTTGCCAAATGAGCACCTATGGTTACTGTTGTTGCGCCTGTATCGAGTAAAAAGGTAACTGGCTCACCGTTGATAAAGCCGGTGGTCACATAATGCCCAATACTGTTTTGTTTTAGATGAACTTCTACTGTCCCACCTGAGACTGTCGATGAAGGGTTTTGGTTTGGATTGTATTTACGCTCAATAAAGCCTGAGAAAAAATAAACCAATAGGGCAAAAATTAACGCCCACGCCGCCCACAGCATCCAACGGCCAAATTTACTAGTGTCGTCTTGCTCTGGGGCGTGCATTTTTATGTAATCCTTACATGCTTAACTATCGCGATTAACCGACAAATCGGCTAATCCAATGAGTGCGAGTTTATAATTAGACTCAGGTAGCAGAGCGAGCGAGGCTTTTGCTTTGTTGGCTTCCTGAACGGCTAAATTTTTGGTGTATTCAAGTGAGCCTGTGTCTTTCATCATTTGCAAAATCTTATCAAAACTAGCCATACCGTCTGCATTTTCTATGGCGCTTCGAATAAGTGCCGCATCCTGCTCTTTTGCATTCCACATAGCATGCAGTAAAGGCAGTGTAGGCTTGCCTTCAGCGAGATCATCACCCGCTTCTTTTCCCATCTCTGAGGCACTAGCGGTGTAATCTAATACGTCGTCAATAAGTTGAAATGCAGTGCCTAGGTGTTTCCCATAACTTTGCATGGCTATTTCGACTTCGCTTCGTTGGTCGGTAAGCACCGCCGCTAGTTGCGTCGCCGCTTCAAAGAGTCTGGCGGTTTTACTGTAAATGACTTCGAGGTAACTTTGTTCCGTGGTATTCGGGTCGTTACAATTCATCAATTGCATTACTTCGCCTTGGGCGATGCGATTGGTTGCATCAGACAACACTTCCATCACACGCATACGCTTTAATTCAACCATCATTTGAAACGCGCGGGAATACAAAAAATCGCCAACTAGCACACTGGCTTGATTGCCAAATACGGCGTTGGCCGTTTCGCGACCACGGCGCATCATCGATTCGTCAACGACGTCATCGTGCAATAGTGTTGCAGTGTGTATAAACTCGATTATTGCGGCAAGCGTGTAATGTTCACTGCTTTGAATATTGAGTGCCCGCGCAGCTAGGACAGTGAGTAAAGGGCGCAGGCGCTTACCGCCACTATTGACGATGTAAAAGCCTAACTGGTTGATAAGTGCGACGTCTGAATTTACTTGTTGTTGAATCAGCTGATTGACCGCCGTCATATCAGCTTCAGAAAGTTTGCGAATATTTTCTAAGTCCATTCCAGGAGTTACGTAATGCCATTCTTTTTATGTGGGGCTATTGTACATTAATCGTTGGTTTGAACCAGTTTTGAATTTTTGAGTAAAAAAACCACAAAATAAGGCTAATTAGGGCTTGCTAGCTTGGCAAAGTTTACGTACAATTCGCGCCCTGTTTTTTGAATTGAGCGCTATGATATGAGCGCAGAGCGGAGATTAATATGTACGCGGTTTTCCAAAGTGGTGGTAAACAACACCGTGTGGCTGAAGGCCAAACCGTTCGTCTAGAAAAAATCGAAGTTGCTCCGGGTGAAACCGTAGATTTCGATAATGTCTTGATGGTTAGCACTGGTGATGACGTAAAAATAGGCACACCTTATGTAGATGGCGGCAAAGTAACGGCAGAAGTGGTTACTCATGGTCGTGGTGATAAAGTTAAAATAGTAAAGTTCCGTCGCCGCAAGCATTCACGCAAGCAGGCCGGACACCGCCAGTGGTTCACTGAAGTGAAGATCACTGGTATTTCAGCTTAATTAGGTAGGAGACGAACACATGGCACATAAAAAGGCTGGTGGTAGTACTAAAAACGGTCGCGATTCGATTAGTAAACGCCTAGGTGTTAAGCGTTTTGGTGGTCAAGACGTACTAGCGGGTAATATTCTGGTACGTCAACGTGGTACTAAATTCCACGCAGGTGACAATGTAGGCATTGGCAAAGATCACACTTTGTTCGCATTATCAGATGGCAAAGTACAATTTGAAGTTAAAGGCCCAAAAAATCGCAAGTACGTAAGTATCGTTGCTGAATAAGTCTTAACTTAACGAAGTTTGAAAAAGCCGCTTTCATCAGCGGCTTTTTATTTGCCTGCTATCCAGTGTTAAAAAGTAAGCTGGTTATAGAGAGAGTCCGTAGTTAATTCGAAAGCATCAAAAGGCATGGATGCCTTTTGTTGAGCGGCCAAGGATGGCGTAAAGCGACTTTCGAATTAACTAAGGACTCTCTCTACAATCAGTTTATACCAAAAATAGGTTAGCCACGGCAATTTTGCGGTTTTGACTATTTTTTAGTAGTCTTTGAGTACGAAAAACGAGATAAATCATTATGAAATTTGTAGATGAAGCTGAAATCAGGGTAGAAGCTGGAGACGGCGGCAATGGCACGATCAGTTTTCGGCGGGAAAAATATATCCCTAAAGGTGGTCCTGATGGCGGTGACGGCGGCGATGGCGGCAGTGTTTACTTAGAAGCTGATGAAAATTTAAATACCCTGATCGACTACAGATTTGAGCGCTTCCATCGTGCAGAGCGTGGACAAAACGGTCAACGCACAAATTGCACAGGCCGCAAGGGAGAAGACCTAACTTTGAAGGTGCCAGTAGGCACGCGCGCGACCGATAAAGACACGCATGAGGTCTTGGGAGACTTAACTAAACATGGGCAAAAGGTCAAAGTTGCTCAAGGTGGATTCCATGGTTTAGGCAATGCGCGTTTTAAAAGTTCGACCAATCGCGCACCCAGACAGAAAACAGATGGTACACCCGGAGAAATCAGAACATTACAACTGGAACTCATGCTTTTAGCTGATGTTGGTTTGCTTGGGTTGCCCAATGCAGGTAAATCTACTTTTATTCGCTCCGTATCTGCGGCTAAACCAAAGGTAGCGGATTACCCTTTCACTACATTAGTGCCAAACCTAGGGGTTGTCAGGCTGGATGCTCAGGCGAGTTTCGTAATTGCTGACATTCCGGGTTTAATTGAAGGGGCTTCAGATGGCGCCGGCTTAGGTATTCAATTTCTCAAGCACTTGGAACGTTGTCGTGTTTTGCTCCACTTAGTCGATGTCATGCCTGTTGACGGCAGTGATCCCGTCGAAAATGCCCTAACCATTATAAATGAACTTGATCAGTACAGCCCTAAACTAGCTGCCAAGCCGCGTTGGTTAGTATTTAACAAAGTCGACTTGTTGCTGGAAGAAGAAGCCGATGCATTGTGCGCCGGTATTGCAGAAAAACTGGGTTGGGAAGGCGACTATTATCAAATGTCTGCTTTTCATAAAATGGGAAGCCAAGAAATTTGCCAAGAATTAATGGAATATTTGGACTCTTTACCGCCAGATGAAGAGATGGCAAGCTCTGCAGAGGAAACAGGGTTTAAATGGGATGACTATCACAACGATGTAGTCTCAGAACATACCTCAGACTCCGATGACGACGATGATGATGATTGGGATGATCACCCAAATGTTGTTTATACTAACGAATGAAAACCCTTGTATTAAGCTTTTCAGAGCTATCTATTAATCAGTTGTATGCTGTGCTGCGTTTGCGTAGTGAAGTGTTTGTCGTTGAACAAAACTGTGTATATCAAGACATTGACAACCGTGACCTCGACGCCATGCATGTATTGTTCGTTGACAACAATGGCGTATTGCTCGCGTACGCTAGGTTATTACCCGCAGACCTCACGTATTCGACGCCCAGTATTGGACGTATTATTGTTGCTCCGCAAGCTCGAGGAAATAATTTAGGAAAACAACTGGTCACATTTTGCGTAAAAACGTGCGAGCGTTTATGGGCGAATCAAGATATTAAAATTGGCGCACAATGCTATTTGGAAAATTTTTACAATAGCTTTGGTTTTTTGCGGGTGAGTGAGGATTATCTGGAAGACGGTATTCCACATCTTGATATGTTGCTCAGCGCACAAAAATAGTTTCTCTACCTTTTTGTGAGCTGTTTTTTCGCTCATTTGGCTTTTGTTCGCCCTAAGCAAAATCCAAGTATCTCAGACAGTTGAACCTTGCTGTAAACAAAATAAGGCAACTTTTATGAAAATTTCTATGATTGCTGCGATGGCAAAAAATCGCATCATTGGTAAAAACAATCAAATGCCATGGCATTTACCTGCAGATCTACGACATTTTAAAATGCTAACTTTAGGAAAGCCGGTTGTGATGGGACGTTTGACTTATGAGTCAATCGGCAAAGCACTGCCCGGACGACACAATATAGTTATATCACGAGATCCCAGTTATCAACTTGACGATGCCAGTACTGCACAGACTATAGAAAGTGCACTTAGTTTGGCTAGCTCAGATGATGTCGATGAAATCATGATCATTGGCGGTGGCACGGTCTATGATGCTGTTTTACCGAAGGCAACACACTTACATCTCACCTTGATTGATGCAGAGCTTGATGGAGACACTGCGTTTCCAGACTACAATACTATTGCTGAGTGGGAGGTGTTGAGCGAGGAAAAACATCTCGCTGATGACAAAAACCCCTATAACTACGAATTTGTCAGCTTAGCCCGTGTTACTTGACGAGATAGCCCAAAACTATATACATATCCATAGCATGCACTAAATACAATCGAAGGCAGCACGGTTAACCATAAATTGGGTGTGCGGAAAACGAGATTTACCGCAATAACTAAAATGCTTTGCAAAACCAGTGCGGGTATGGGGGATACAATTGCCCCTGGCATGCATGTGCCTTTGCAGAGTTTTCTTGACGTTTGTAGGGCATGTTCAAAAGTGAGTTTAGTCGTACAAGGGTTTTGTTGCGTATCTTGAGACCAGCGCGGTAGTATAAGTGGCAAGCAATAATTGCTCACCCCAAACTTTTTGTAAAAAAACTCCAATAAGTACGTAAAGCCAAGTGTAATACCGGCACTGTAGCTGCCTTGAACGAGCGCAGCTTTCAATAGAACAATGCTATCGCTCGTGACAAGGCTATTTGCGTACCAAGCCCACGCTGCGTATGAAATAAAAGCCACTAGGCCAGAAACAACTAAACGTATCGCGAGCATAGATGATAGATTTACTCTTCTCCAAAAATCGTGTCTAAGCTTAGACCTTGTTGTTTGAGTAAATCTTTCAGTTTTCTTAGGGCTTCGACTTGAATTTGTCGCACACGTTCTCGGGTAAGTCCTATTTCTAACCCTACTTCTTCAAGAGTAGAGGGTTCGTAACCCAACAAACCATAGCGTCTTGCCAATACCTCTTTATGCTTAGGGCTGAGCAAGGCCATCCAGTCCACAATGTTGTTGTGCATATTTGATGTTTGTAAACAGGTCTCTGGTCCTCTTTCGTTACAGTCAGCAATGAGATCGAGGAGTGCTTTATCGCCATCATCACCCACAGGTACATCGACTGAGCTGATTCGTTCGTTTAGTTTTAGCATTCTACTAACACTGACCACTGGCTCACCAGTCGCGTCTGCGATTTCTTCAGCGGTCGGTTCATGATCTAAGGTTTGCGCCAATTTACGCGCCGTGCGTAGATACAAATTGAGCTCTTTTACTATATGAATCGGTAGCCGAATAGTGCGGGTTTGGTTCATTAGCGCGCGTTCAATCGTTTGCCTAATCCACCAAGTCGCGTACGTTGAAAAACGAAAACCACGTTCGGGATCGAACTTTTCGACGGCTCGGATCAGCCCAAGATTACCCTCTTCAACTAGATCTAAGAGGGCTAGGCCTCGATTGTTATATCGGCGAGCAATTTTAACCACCAAACGCAGGTTACTGACAATCATGCGTTCTCTAGCGGCTTTATCGCCTTTTAGTGCTGCTCTTGCATAACTTACTTCTTGTTCAGCCGTTAGCAGTGGCGAATAGCCAATTTCATTTAAATAAATTTGTGTTGCATCAATGTGCTTGTGGGCGAGCTTGTCAGTTTTTGGTGGGATATCCTCGACACTCTCTTCGAGCACAGCCAAGTCTATGTCACTTTCTACGTTATCGCTAAGTAAGAAAGTATTATCATCTTCATTAATAGTACTGCTTTGTGGATCCATAGTGTGTCCTCTCACAAAGCTAACTGCGTCAAAACCTTCCTTAGGGTAAGTAGTTCAATGGGTCTATCGAGCGCCCCATTTTCCTAATTTCAAAATGCAACATGGTCTCACTGGAACCAGTACTGCCCATTGTTGCGATTTTTTCTCCCTGTTTGACAAAGCTTTGTTCTGTTACTAGTATTTTATCGTTGTGTGCGTATGCACTTAAGTATTCATCGTCATGTTTAATGACGATTAAATTCCCATACCCTTTTAGGGCATTGCCCGCATAAACAACTTTACCACTCGCGGCTGCGAGTATACTACTGCCAGCTTTGCCCTTTATATCTATTCCTCGATTACTGCCTTCAATACCCACCGTTGCTACTTTGTTGGTGCCGATTGCAGGCCAAGTCCATTTTTCATCTTTATAAGATTTTGTCGAGGAACCAGATCTATCAAATTGAATTTTTCGATGCTTTTCTTCCCTGCCACGATACGCTTGCGGTGCAGGAACGTCAACTAATTCTTGGTTATCAGCGCTTATGGAGTGCAGTTTTTCTTTAATTTTTACCTTTTTATTTGAAGAACGAAGACGAATAAGTTGATTGGGGTAGATCGAATAGGGTGGGGCGATATTGTTCCATTTGGCTAAATCTCGGTATGCATTACCGCTGTAAAACGCGATGGAAAACAGGGTGTCACCTGGTTTAACGGTATACACCTCACCCCGTATTTCAGTTAGGTTGTTTGTGTTCGCTAATTTGGTTGAAAGCTCGGTAACCGGCGCAGGTGATAGTCTTGTGCTACACCCACTTAATAAGCAGCAAAAGGCAAGTAATACGTAAAAGCAGTAGTTAAGCCTGAACACTTTGCGCTATCGCAAGATAAAATATGCGACTATCGCAATGACTACAACAGACCAGCCTATGATTTCAATATACCCTTTTAACTTTGCTTCCATCGGCGGACCACCCCATTTCATGATGGCCGCAACCAAATAAAAGCGTAGACCTCTACCGATAGCTGAAGCAATTAAAAACGGCAAAAAGGGCATCGCTAGCGCACCGGCGCTAATCGTAAATACCTTGTATGGAATAGGGGAGAAGCCCGCTAAAAATACCACCCAAACGCCATAGTCAGCAAACCATCGCTCAGCGAGTGCCAATTTGTCGCCGTATCCCCAATCGTTAATCAGTGGAGACAACCATGATTCAAAAGCGAAGTAGCCAAGTATATAGCCTAAGACACCTCCGATAACAGAAGCGATGGTCGTGACAGCAGCAAAGCGCCAAGCTTTTTCAGTTTGACTCAACACCATGGGGGCTAGCATGACATCGGGTGGAATAGGGAAAAATGTGCTTTCTGCACAACTTAAACCCGCAAGATACTTTTCTGCATGTTTGTGCTTAGCCCACTTTAAACACGCATCATAAAGGCTAGTAAATATTTTCAAGCGAGTGCTCCTGCTACTAAGGGTACAAAACGGACATCGCCAATCTCATCTGTTTTCAAAGCTGTGCTGTCCTTATTTATGAGTACTAATTTTTGTTGGTTTTCACCTACTGGAATGACCAAACGCCCCGTTTCACTCAATTGTTTAATCAAGGCTTCAGGCAATGAGGATGCGGCAGCCGTGACAATTATTGCGTCAAAGGGCGCTTTACTTGACCAGCCTTGCCAGCCATCACCATGTTTCATTTTTACATTATGAAGATCGAGTTGATTCATTCGGCGTTTGGCATGGAATTGCAAGGATTTTATTCTCTCGACACTGTAGACCTCAGGGAACAACTGCGCCAATATCGCGGTTTGGTAACCTGAGCCGGTGCCTATTTCTAAGACTTTATTAATTGTAAAGGGGGCGTTGAGCAATTGCTCTGTCATTTGGGCTACGGTGAAGGGCTGTGAAATTGTTTGCCCCAAACCAATTGGTAGCGCATTGTTTTCATATGCTTTGTGTTTTAACCCCTCTGGCACAAACATATCCCGTGGTGTTGCTGCAATGACCCTTATTACATCGGGGTGGCTTACGCCCTCTTGTCTAATGAGTTCCGCGAGTTGTAAACCTTTGCGAGTGGCTTGCAATTTCATTGTCCGCTTTACTGCCTTTTATCTTGTTATTTTGATAGCCATTCATTCATAGAGCTGATTTGCTGGTGAACTGTCATATCAGTGGACAAAGGACTAACCGAGCAATAGCCGCTGGCAACAGCATGAAAGTCGGTACCTTCGCCAGCATCAAAGCCGTCACCTAATTTTCCGTACCAAAAGATTTGATTTCCAAATGGATCCGTATCCTCTACCATGGTTTCTGCACGGTGACGTTTTCCGCAACGGGTAGCGATGATCCCCTTTATTTCCTCAATTGGTAAGTTAGGCACATTTATATTGAGAATTTGCTTGGTATCGAGTGGGTGATTTTCGAGGCTTTTCAGTATATCCACCGTGAGCAAGGCTGCCGTTTCAAAGTGAAGATCTTGCTTTCCGCAAAGCGATACAGCTAATGCCGGAAGACCTAGATGCCTTCCTTCTAGCGCAGCCGCAACGGTGCCTGAATATATTGTATCATCACCTAAATTAGGACCATCATTGATACCAGAAACGACGATATCTGGCTCTTCAAAAAAGCCGCTGTTCACCCCTAACTGCACGCAATCAGAGGGCGTGCCATTTACTGCATAAAAGCCTTTCTCTGTTTTGCTGATTCGTAACGGGTGGTGAAGAGAGAGGGCGTTACTCATACCGCTACAATTTCTGTCTGGTGCAATGACGGTAACTTCATAGTGTTCGGATAAGTGTTCGTACAGACATTCAATGCCCGGTGCCATTACACCATCATCATTGCTCAATAAAATTCTCATTGTTTCTGTTCCAACATTGATACTTACGTTTACTACCTAAGTTGATACTATCTCGCGTATTACGCTCGTTGCAAATGCACCCGATGGAAGCTCGAACTTTAGTTTTAATATATCACTATCGACTTGATAATCTAAGTCTTTTACGTACAAAACTGTTGCTCGCCTCTCTTGCTTTAAGCCTAATTCAGTGAGCTTGTCACCAAGTATTCTATACTCATTGACGACACTGCTTTCAAAAACTAATGCATCGTCGCGACTCAATGGCTTACCTTGTCCCCAAAGGCTTGCGGTGAGCTGTACGTCTCGATCGACTCGCCGTTGGTTGTTGCGAGAAAATTCATCCTTGGTGCAAACAAAATAACTCTTGCTACCGCTGAGTTGCAGCACGTCACCAACCAGTAAACAATCGAATAGCCCTCGTTCTATTCGCTCACTGAGCATTTGGTTAAATAGCCAACTGCGTAAGGCAGAAATAACCATACTGCGTTTATTTCTATTTTTGATGGCCTCACCAGCGAGCAGTCTCTCTCCTAATCGAAGGTTTCCGTTGAGCACCATATTACCTTCACGAGTTTGCATCTCACCAAAGCGTTGCTGACCAAAGTAATTAGGTACACCTTGTTCGCTAATGGCCTTCATTCGCTCGTCTAGCCAAGTTTCACAGGGTGCTTGATGCAGTTGTATATTAATTGAAAAGGTATTGCCTCTAAGTGAACCTGTTTTCAATTTTTTGTCGTGAAAGGTTCTGTTCACGATTTCCATATCTTCTTGCTTAAATTTATTCCAATCTGGCTTTGGACGACTTGCGTGATATACGCTGAACCATTGATAGGTTTCTGCTCGTTTGTCTTTTCTACCAGCGTATCCAATATTTCTAAGTGGCACTTGGCAAAACTTAGCTAATAGCTCGGCTACGTAAGCTGTATTAAGGTTAGTTTTCTTTATCCAAAGAAAGCTATGTTCGCCGCTGTTTGTAGGTGTAAAGCCTAGCACTTCTTTTACAACAAAGTCTTGTGGCGTTTGTTTGAGCGTGCCGGTTAGTGCCGGCTTACCATGCAAATAAGCCCATTGCTCGGTTGATAAATGTGACTGAATATCTCTTGTCATTGTGAAGTTTGAAGCAGCACCACAGCGTCTACGGCTATGCCTTCTTTTCGGCCTACAAAGCCTAGTTTTTCGGTTGTGGTCGCTTTAACACTTACCTGATTGCTGTTAATTAGCAGTGCCTGTGCAATATTTGAACGCATTTTTTCAATATGCGGGGCGAGTTTAGGGGCTTGTGCGGCTATAGTGATATCAGCATTACCCAAACAATACCCGGAAGCCTTAACTAGTTCGTATACCTTTTTGAGAAGCACCATCGAATCAGCGCCTGCATATGCCGCATCAGTATCAGGGAAATGCTGCCCGATATCACCTAAAGCCAAGGCTCCCAACAAGGCGTCCGCTAAGGCGTGCAGGGCAACGTCGCCGTCAGAGTGGGCGAGAAGCCCCATTGAAAAAGGAATTTTTTCTCCACAAAGTATTATGGGTCCTTCGCCACCAAACTTGTGCACATCGTATCCGTGTCCAATTCGCACTTACTTTTTTGCTCCTATTGCTGATCTCACTGAGTTAATTGCGATTGCGCTAAGTAGTACTCAGCAAGTTGTAAATCTTCGGGCTTGGTTACCTTAAAATTCATAGGGTGCCCTTCAACCAATAAAACTTCTGTTCCCATTGCCTCCATTGCTGAGGCTTCATCTGTGATCGACAGCGAATGTTGAATAGCAAACTGCAGTGCTTGTTGTAGCGCGGCTGTTTTAAACATCTGGGGCGTTTGCGCAGACCATATCTTTTCGCGATCAAGGGTTTTGTCTACCCTTGGCGTGTTTGAATGCTCGGCTGAAGCAGTTGGCGAGATTTGCTTCACCGTATCGACAAGCGGTAGCGCAAGAATACCACCGGTCGAACATTTAACATTGTCAATCAGTTTGCTTATTAGTCCACTATTAATTCCAGGGCGAGCCGCATCGTGCACCAAGACCCATTCTGATTGCAGTTGCTCGTGTGCGTAGTTCACGCCTGCTAGTACTGAATCACAGCGTTCTTCGCCGCCAACAACAATGTGGACATCCTTAGTCAAGATTGTTCGTGCCGTTTCATCATCTGGATGCACTACCACGATGATGTGCTCTATTAAAGGGTGGTTGGTAAATGCGTTTACGCTGTGTTCAAGTAATGTTTTTTTTTGAATCTTTAGATACTGTTTTGGTTTGTATGCCTGCATTCTAGCGCCAATTCCGGCTGCGGGTATCACGGCAGTGTAACTACTTTTGTACTTCAATTTTATGACTCTTTGGGTAATATTCGATAAAAGGTTTCCCCTTCTTTTATCAAACCCAGTTCGTTTCTTGCGCGCTCTTCCATTGACTCAAGACCCGATTTTAAGTCGTCAATATCAGCTCTGAGTAGTTGGTTTCGCTGTTTTAGTCGAACATTCTGTTCTGACATCGTTTGTATTTGACTTTGCATAGCTTTGTATTCAGCTAGGCTATTTTTTCCAAACCATAGGCGGTATTGCAGCAGACCTAAAAGGACAATTAGTATTAATGCTATCCACTTGTTTTTCACGGTTCGCAAAGCCTATGATTGATATGTGTGCTGTTGAAAAGTTGTCCAATACAGAGTGTTTCGTTCTGCTAACACGTGTTCATTCTACTGCGCTTTTTTCAAAGGTGCAAAAACCTTTGGGGTGTATGCACACAATGTTGATGCAAGAGCGGGTAAAAGCTAAAGTAGGGGGGGCGCGCAAACAAAAAACGCTGCGAGCACATCCATGTGCGCTTATATTTTTCTTCCATGAAAAATAAATTTTTGTTTGTGCGCTCCCCCTACTCTAGCTTTACCCGCTCATGTTCAACTTGCGGATTTATCGATTAAACAACTTATTTTTTAGCTTATCGAGGGCTTTTTGTTTGGGATCGGCAAGCTGTGCAGACAGCAAACTGCTTAATGCCTGACTGTCGCCCTCTGCAGCAGATAAAAGTTGTTCGATGTTTTCAAACTGATCGGTAGATGTCCCCAGTTGGTCATTGACCTTGGCACTTAACTTCTGTTTTAGCTCATTCAGTTTCGGGTTGTCTTGAATGCTGTCGCCAAGAGCACTTACGAGTTGCTTATCAAGGTTTGAACTTATCACGACACTGGGGCTGGTTATACTGCCTTGAATTTTACTCTCTAAATCAATCGATTGTTGCTTGGAAAGCAGGTCGGCTACTGCATCAGTGAGTGCATTGCTGCCCTCGGCGAGTAAAGCTAGTTCCTTGAGTTTAAATGATGACTGCCCGGTAAGTTTGGTACCGACTACACTTAGCTCGCCCTGACTATTGAGTAAACCGCTATTGAGTATGGCTGTGAGTTTCTGTTTTGCGCTTTCTGGGACGAGTTGGATTTCATTGAGTACTAGTTCTGACAAGTGCCATGATTGGCTTGCCTCCAATGCGCCGTTTATATTTTCAAATTGACCACTTATATCAATGCTTTCCCAGTTGTTCGCCTTGGTAGAATTGACTAAAAAAGTAGTCGGGGATCCAACTAAGTGATGCTCGCCGGTAATGTTTTTCCATTCTGATACAAGGCTTTCATCCAGCCAATTAACACTGACTTTAGCCGCTTTAACCCATAAAGAAGGTAGGCCACTATCGTCGGTGACCGTCTTTGTTTCTACTTGTTCCGCTTCTGTATCAGTATTTGATATTGCTAGTTCACCTACTGCGAGTAAAGCTTTAAGATACAGTTCGGCCTTATCACCAAATAAATGCTGACTAACTTGGCCGATGGCCGCTTCGTCGCCTCCGACGATAACTTTCAACAAATCATAATCCTGTTGAGGAGCATTCTTTAGTGATGTAACTGACGCAGCACTCTCATTTTTTGCCTGTTTCGCGAGATTGACGAATTCACTGACTTGCGTCTTATCTTTTTTTATCTCTTCTTTTAATTGTTTTAATTCTTCCACGGCTTTGGCAAGCTCTACAGGATTTTTTAGGTCGGTATCTTGTAAGGCTTTTATTCTATATTTATAGGATTCGACTTTGTCCTTATCTGGTAAGGCTGCATACTTTTCTTGCAAAGGTGCTTCATACTTCTTATAAACCGCTTTTGCGTCAGCAATTGCTGCGGTCGTTTTTAAAGGCGTATTCGCCAGCACTTCGTCTACGCTGGGTAAATCCGCCAGTGTTGGAAACGCAAAACTACTGGGTGATTCGACTTCGCGATAAACCTCGCCTTCATTTGTTCTTGTTGTACCAAATTGCAGATTATCGACGAGTAATTCTTCAATGATCACTTTGCTGCTTAAAAGTGCGAATAAATCTACGTCTGCCGACAATACACCAATTTCAAATTTATTTCGATTGGGTTGACTGGGGTCAGTCGCTTCAAGTTTTTTAAGCTCTACGCCAAAGGGGAATAGTGAATGGTCGAGGTCAGCGATATTGACTTCGGCACCCAAACTATTGCCAAGTGAACTTTCAGCCAAGCCCTTTAAAATGCTGTTGGCAAATAGCAAATACAGAATGACTAGAAGGCCTATTAAGGCAATAGGAACGGCAATGAAAAGAGAAATTTTACCGTGTTGTTTGTGTCCGATATGCATGTTTTTCTAAGTCCTTTATTTACGCTTGAATCAGAATGCAAATATTGCCCCCATCAAAACATAGTTGTAAAAATTTGTACAGAATGAAACAACAGCCCCTTGCAACGTTCTAAGCATTTATCACCGCAAGTTATTTGAAATTGAACTTGGCTTGAATTACGTTAAAGCCTGTTATGGCGTCGATTGGACTTCCTATGTTACTGCGAGAAAAACTAACGAGCACTTCTATTGTTCGACAAAAAATTCGAGATTTTCACCGCATCGATGAAAACAAAGCATTGGATTATATTTTACCTTATGCAGAAGTCAGCATGAGTACGCGTAGTCGAGCGTGGGAGAGAGCACGCAACATGGTTTTGCGTATTCGCGCAGAGAATGCTTCGCATGGAGGTATTGATGCGCTGCTGAACGAATTTTCGCTATCAACCGCAGAGGGCGTCGTATTGATGTGTTTAGCCGAAGCTTTGTTAAGAGTGCCGGACAAAAACACGCAAGATACACTTATTCGGGATAAATTATCGCAAGGTCATTGGGCGCCCCATTTGGGAAACAGTGACTCATTGTTCGTGAATGCAAGTGCTTGGGGGCTGATGTTTACCGGCACGATGGTCACATACAATGACGCAGCGCAACAAACGCAGTTAGGCTTGTTAAAAAAAACGCTAGGGCGCTTGGGCGAACCTGTTATTCGCCGAGCTATGAATATTGCACTAAAGGTCATGGGGCGCCAATTCGTCATGAGCGAAAGCATAGAAGAGGCTTGTAAACGGGCTGAAGAAAAAGAAAAAAAAGGCTATGTGTATTCCTATGACATGCTAGGCGAGGGCGCACGCACGGTAGAGGATGCCCAGCGCTACTATGACGCCTATGAACATGCCATTCACGTTATTGGTGCCACTGCCAATGGCAAGGATCCAAAGAGCCGTTCGGGTATTTCTGTTAAATTATCTGCAATTCACCCTCGTTATGATTTTAAAAAGGGTGCCGCCGTAGTCGAGGAGATAAGCGCCAAATTAAAATCACTGTGCGTGTTAGCTAAATCATACAACATTGGCTTAACGGTTGATGCCGAAGAGTCTGAGCGTCTAGAAATATCCCTAGACATCATTGAAAATGTGTTTGAAGACAAAGCGCTTGCGCAATGGTCTGGCTTTGGTATGGCGGTGCAAGCTTATCAAAAGCGCGCCATTTTTGTTATTGACTGGATAAGGGAATGCAGTCTAAAAAACAACAAGCAAATGATGGTGAGGTTGGTAAAAGGCGCGTATTGGGATAGCGAAATAAAACACGCTCAACAAGGCGGTCACAATGAGTTTACGGTCTTTACCCGAAAATCCTCTACCGACGTTTCTTATCACGCATGTGCAAACAAATTACTGGCTTATCGGGATACCATTTACCCTCAATTTGCCACTCATAATGCTTATACTGCATCCGTCATTCTTGAATTGGCGGGGGATGATAAAAAAGGTTTTGAGTTTCAGTGTTTACACGGGATGGGCGACACACTTTACGAACAGATCGTTACTCAAGATAAAATTCAATGCCGTGTTTATGCACCCGTTGGTTTGCATGAAGACTTACTCGCCTATCTAGTCAGACGCCTGTTAGAAAATGGTGCTAATTCATCTTTTGTCAATGCCTTGGTCGATGATTCAAAAGCGGTAGAGGAGCTGCTTGAGGATCCAGTAGAGCGAACGCAAAGTTTAGCTCAACGGGCAAATACCCGTATTTCAAAAGCCAAGGACTTGTTTGGCGATGAGCGTACTAACTCCAATGGGATTGACCTATACGACATCAATAGTCTCGTAGACTTGCAATATCGGCTCGATCATTGGTTTACAGACTACATAAAAAACCTACCTGCTCACACGTATTCAAACAAAGACTTAGTCGTGGTAAACCCCGCTAATTTAGAAGAGCACTTGGGTGCACATTGCTTTGACCAACCTGAAGACATGCGGAACAAGCTTAACTTGGCTAAACAAGCATATGGTGCATGGTCAACAACGGATGTAACACGGCGCGCAGCGTTGCTTTTGCAAGTCGCTGATATAATCGAAAGACACAAAGAAGAACTCATTGGCTTATGCATTAAGGAAGCCGGTAAAGTCGTGCAAGACGCGATAGATGAAGTACGAGAAGCCGTTGACTTTTGCCGATATTATGCGAGCCAAGCACAAGTCTTGTGTCGGCAAGATAACTTGCAGTCAAGAGGCGTAGTATTGTGCATCAGCCCTTGGAATTTTCCATTGGCAATTTTTTTAGGGCAAGTTGCAGCGGCATTGGTGACGGGTAATACAGTGCTTGCTAAACCTGCTGAACAGACAAGTTTAATTGCTGTTTGCACACTAGCACTTATGAACGCGGTGGGTATGCCACAAAACGTTGTTCAAATCATTGTAGCGCGAGGGGCGGAAGTAGGTAGTACCTTACTTCCAGATAACGATGTGCAGGCTGTGATGTTCACTGGTTCAACGACTACTGGCTCGCTGATATCAAGAGAGCTGGCGCAACGTGGCACAGGCCAAGTACCACTCATCGCCGAAACGGGCGGACAAAATTGCATGATTGTCGATTCAACCGCCTTACCTGAGCAAGTGGTAGATGATGTGATTAACTCGGGGTTTCAGAGTGCGGGGCAACGATGCTCGGCCTTACGGGTGTTATATTTGCAAGAAGACGTTGCTGACTCGATTATTGCGATGCTGATTGGCGCGATGAAATGCTTGAGTATTGGTGACCCAAGCTATTTGAGCACCGATATAGGACCAGTGATCGATACTCGAGCATTAGATTCACTGACACAACATGCAGACTCGATGCTCAGTACACAACGATTGCTTTACAAATGTCATCTCGATCCCACTCTGCGAGGTCATTATTTTCCTCCACATCTATTTGAAATTGATCATATCAGCGCCCTAGAGAGAGAAATCTTTGGCCCATGCGTGCATGTAATCAGGTTTAAAGCAAAGGATCTGGATAAGGTGATGGAAGATATCAATGAGACCGGCTATGGCCTAACAATGGGGATCCACACTCGGATTGAAGCGCGTGCAAACGATCTGGCTATTCGCTCTGGTGCAGGTAATATTTACGTTAATAGAAACATGGTTGGGGCAGTTGTGGGTGTACAGCCATTTGGCGGCAGAGGTTTATCGGGTACAGGCCCCAAAGCCGGTGGACCCAACTATTTAAAACGACTTATGGAAGAAAAGGCCACACCCAAGCAATACCCAGTCGAAGACAATTTTGAAGATGATAAAGAGCTAGTCAGCACGCGCGACGATCATGCTGATGCAAAAATTATGATGAGGCGAGCCAAGAGTGTCAGGCTAAAATGGCGTTTAACACCTTTGCTGGAGAGGATATCTATACTCAGGCAGTTGCTCGCGAAAATCGCGACCGTCGACATTGTTGATGAGCTGGCGGACGACTTGAACAAGACCTTAGCTACCGCCCGCGCACAATTGACGAGTATTGAAAAGCGTTTGAAACTGCCCATGCCGCTACCGGGGCCTACGGGTGAAGATAACAAACTGTATTTGGAGCCGCGCGGGATCATTGTCGGTTTTGCTGATAAAGATGTGGCATTTGAATATTGGATGTTGTCGATTATTACCGCACTCGGGACAGGTAATGTGGTCATTGCTGTTGTTTCTGAGCTTTTCTTCGAAGAAGCCATGGCTTTTAAACAAAAATTTGAAACAACAAGCGCGCCCGACAATGTATTTCAAGTGGCGACATTAAGTAAACTAGAAGCACTTTTGATGAATCCAGACCTATCGGGCGTAGTGGTTGACAGCAGTGCGTTAAGGAGCGCGATTATCGCGAAAAAGTTAGCTTCTCGAGAGGGCGCGATATTACCTATGATCACGGCAGAGTACAATAACAACCTGATAGAGCGCCTAGTCACTGAAAAGACCATCAGTATCGATACGACAGCAGCAGGTGGGAACACCTCACTTATGACTTTGGCTGAGGATGATTGACTTGATTTTTTAAATTCAATAGCTTGTAGAGGGGCTTTTTGCTATCGCATGATCTGTACTTCAAGCATGCTATTGCTGATTCCGTTCGGAGGTACAGCTTCTCAAGTAATACACTGAAGCGCACAATGTTGAGCGTGAAATGACAACAGCATGTAATTTCTGCTTGTCGATTTTTTATCAAATCATTCACACAAACACAGAGCAGTAGCTTTTTTCTGTTTTGTAATTCATTTGCTCTCTGTTGTTTAGTTGCAAGTGGTTATTGAGCTGGATTTATCTGCTCTAATATTAATTTTCAAGGAGAAGTGATACTATGAAGGAGCTTAGGTTTGATAGGCTTGAGTGTGTTTCTGGGGGGATTCTAATTAATTTAGCAATCCGAGTCGTGGGTGCTACAATAGCGGCATACGATGCATCGATGGAAGTTGGAGAAGGCTTCGAAAAGGGCTTCAAAAAAACTAAACAAGAACTAAAACAAAAGAATGGATGGTAATAAAATGAAAAGGATATCAAGTTCTGAATTAAAACAAGTTTCTGGAGCTGGTTGGGATAGTTTTTGGGAAAGCGTCGGAGACACTATTGGTTCATGGGTCGCAGGTGCAGCGTACAGCAAAGAATCGAAACGATTGCATGATATTGGCAGCGGCAATAGTGAGATAACTTTAAATCAATTTTTGAGCTCTCAAAACGATCCACTTCTTTGATCTAATACATAGCTAGCGCGACTTTTGTCGCGCATTATAGAGACATGCAAGATGTTAAAATTAATAAAAGCCATCCTTGAAGAAACGTTACTAATACTCGGAATTTACATCCTGTATATTAATGTTGAAAACATGGTTTTTGAGCATAAACTCGAGTTTATCTTCAATGGCGATATCGTTCCTTTCCTTATATTTTTATCAATATTTAGTGTTGTAAGGAAAAAAAATTTTATACTCAACAAAGACAAATAACATTTCGTTTCATTCCACTAGCAAACACCCCTCTCCCGCAGTAAACATACACAAAAATTTGTATAAATGGAGAATGAAGAGCACTGCACCTATTAAAAGCTTTAGTTGGAGAAGAGTTTACTATCTAACTAGACAAAGAGATATCATCACAATTTAGCGGTAAATTCACAGACGAACGATCTCGCCCAGAATTAGTTTTTACGAGGCAAAACTCGTGTTTATGCCAGTATTAAAAAAACAAATTCAAATACTCCTATTAGTACTATTTTTGTCGAACCCCTAAAGCTTGCATAAACTCAGGTTGTTTGGCATGGTAGATTTTAAGCATCAAGGAATTTGCTAATACCACTAGAGGGAGTTTATGAAAGACTTTTCGTCGTCAGATTTAAAAGCCATACTACATTCTAAACGAGCGAACATATTTTATCTTGAATACTGCCGTGTGATGCAAAAAGATGGCAGGGTGCTTTACCTGTCTGAAGCAAACAAAGAAAACCTTTACTACAACATACCCATTGCCAATACCACTGTAATATTGTTAGGCAATGGCACATCAATTACGCAAGCTGCAATGCGGATGCTCAGTCAAGCTGGTGTACTGGTTGGATTTTGTGGTGGCGGTGGCACGCCTCTCTACATGGCAAATGACGTTGAGCATAAAATAGAATGGTTTTCCCCTCAAAGTGAATATCGCCCAACAGAGTATTTTCATAGTTGGATGCAGTTTTGGTTTGACGACGCCAAGCGATTGGCGGCAGCAAAGTGTTTTCAACAAGCGCGTATCGAATATCTCACCATGGTTTGGAACAAAGACAGCGATTTGAAAGCAGATGGCTTTGTTGTCCAAGATAGTGCGGTTCAAGAGGCGCTTGCACGTTTTCATGAAAGGACAAATGCTGCAACGAAGTCTTCAGATTTATTACTTACCGAAGCGCAATTAACAAAAGTGCTCTATAAGTTTGCGGCAAACAACACCAAACTCGAAGGTTTTAAACGCAATCACGAAGGCTCTACAAACCAAGTTACAGATAAAGCAAACGACTTTTTGAATCATGGCAATTATCTGGCTTATGGGTTAGCTGCGTGTACGCTATGGGTGTTAGGCATACCTCATGGTTTTGCGGTAATGCATGGGAAAACAAGGCGTGGCGCCCTAGTATTCGACGTGGCAGATTTAATTAAGGATGCACTCGTACTTCCTTGGGCATTTATTTGCGCCAAGGAAAATGCCACCGAACAAGAGTTTAGGCAGCAAATATTACAAGCGTTTACAGACCACAAAGCCCTTGATTTTATGTTTGAGCAGGTGAAAGCGATTGCAGTCAAAGGTGCTTCATTATGATGGTGACATTCATAAGCCAATGCGAGAAAAACGCCCTCAAAAAAACACGGCGCGTACTAGATGCTTTTGCGAATCGTATTGGTGATAACACTTGGCAAACCGTGATTACGGAAGATGGTTTGAGCACAGTTAAGAAGATGCTTCGCCAGACGGCAAGTAAAAGTACAGCGGTGAGTTGCCATTGGATACGCTCGCGCTCTCGTAGTCAGTTTTTATGGGTTGTGGGGAATAAAAGTAAGTTTAATAGTGAAGGGGTTGTGGCTGTTAACCGTACCAAACGCAATTTGTTAACAGCAGACGAACAGCATGACTGGAATTACTTACCGTTAATCCAAGCGCTAGCTGGTTTAGCTGCGCTGTTGCACGATTGGGGAAAGGCTACGGCTTTGTTTCAACAAAAGTTAGCATCGTCAAAACAAAAAATGCTTGGCGACCCGGTTCGACATGAGTGGATTTCTTTACTACTTTTTCAGGCCTTTGTACAGAGTGCTAATAGTGTATCAATGGAGAATGATGAGCCTTGGTTACAAAAGCTAAGTGCAGGTGATATTGACGAGAATCACCTTAAGAAAATTGTACTAGAAAGTGACATTAAGCCATTCAAAAAGCTACCCCCGTTGGCACAATTAGTTGCTTGGTTAATTGTTTCTCATCATCGTCTCCCACTCCCTGAAAAAGAATTATGTGCAGAATATAAAGGAGAGTTGCTCGACAGTATTTCTAAGGTCTTGAGCCAAATCACTATGCATTGGGGGTATCAAAATACTCGTCGAGAAACAGAAAAAGAAAATTTATATAAACAAAGACTAAACCTGTGTTTTACTTTTCCTAAAGGTATATTGAGTCAGTCTACGCGGTGGTTGAGAGAAACCCAAAAATGGGCAAACAAATTAAGTCATGAAACAAATAATGCACTGCAGACCATTAATGATGGCAGTTACCGACTGATTTTACATCATGCCCGCTTGAGTTTGATGCTCGGTGACCATTTTTATTCGTCTTTGGACGTTGACGACAAACGTCGACTGACTAGTGACGCTAAATGGAAAGGGTCATCGACGCTATTCGCGAACACTGACAAAAAAACACGAGCACTAAAACAAACCCTCGACGAGCATTTAATGGGGGTAGCTCGTTATGCGTTGCGTTCAGCGTATCTATTGCCAGCATTTGAAACGGAACCTAGTACCGCTGACGATGTGGAGAGTTTGAGAAGACCTATTACTGACAAGCGTTTTAAATGGCAAGACAAGGCGGTGATAAGTATTTCTGACTGGCGAGAAGCATATGAACGCTCTGATAAGCGAAAATATGGTTTTTTTGCAGTTAATATGGCTAGTACTGGCAGCGGTAAGACCTTTGCTAATGCGAAAATAATGCGAGCGTTGTCAGGCGATGCACAAAGTTTACGATTTGTTTTAGCCTTAGGTTTAAGAACATTGACCTTACAAACTGGGGACGAATATAGAGAGAGAATTGGACTAAATGAGAGTCAACTGGCTGTAATGATTGGTTCAAAAGCTGTTATGGAGCTTCATCAAGATCGCGTGCAACTTAGCAACTCGAATAGTTTCGAGCACTCGGGTTCTGAATCGCAAGAGCCGTTGTTAAAGGACGATTTTGAATCTAATTGCGATATACCTGATGATCATTTGGCAACCGTTTTGCCAGACGAAAAGTCTCGGAAATTTCTGTATGCGCCCGTGTTAACTTGTACTATCGATCACTTGATGTCCGCAACCGAAACGAAACGCGGTGGACGTTTTATTCTGCCTACACTGAGGCTGATGTCTTCCGATTTAGTCATTGATGAAATTGACGACTTTACGGGGGATGATCTGATTGCGATTGGCCGACTAATTCATTTAGCCGGTATGTTGGGCAGAAAAGTGATGATTTCATCTGCCACTATTCCCCCATTTATGGCAGAGGGTTATTTCAAGGCCTATCGAGATGGCTGGCGTTTATACTGCAAAACTCGAGGTGCCAGTAATGCCATCGGTTGTGCTTGGATTGATGATTTTAAAACGCAAGTTAACACTAATAATAGCGATCTACTATGTGACGCGATTCTACAGTATCGCCAGTCTCATAGCGTATACGTAAGCAATAGAATTGAAAAGCTTAAAAAGCAAGTAGTTAAGCGCCGAGCAACGATAATAAGTAGCGAGCACCTAATTGATACTGTTGATTCAAAAACACCCTTATCTTTTGAGTGTACAGATGGCAAGCAAGATGCTTATTTCAACCTTGTTGCACAAAGTGCAATGAATAGCCATAAGCAACATAACACTAAAGATCCTAAAAGTAGGTTGAAAGTGTCATTTGGGGTGGTTCGAGTGGCTAACATTCCCCCATGTGTGGCGTTAACCGAATACCTTTTAAATTATAATTGGCCAGTTAATTTTGATGCCAGAATAATGGCGTACCACAGCCAACAAGTAATGTTATTGCGCTCAGAGCAGGAGCGACACTTAGATGAAGTGTTAAAGCGCAAAGAAAAACCGGGAGAAAGCCCAAAATCATTTAATAATGTCGTAGTCCGTGACCACCTTGAGAGAATTTCAAAAGATTCACCTGATGTTAAGAACGTTTTATTCATTGTAGTGGCTACGCCTGTGGAAGAAGTCGGGCGAGACCATGATTTTGATTGGGCGGTGATTGAGCCGTCATCATATCGGTCAATTGTACAAATGGCGGGTCGTGTGCAACGTCATCGTAGCGTCGAAGTAACAAAACCCAATGTCAGTTTGCTACAGTACAATTGGAAAGCCATCCAAAACCAGCATAAGGAGAACCATAAAGCGTTTTGTCGTCCTGGGTTTGAAACTGCAATACCATTGCATAGCCATGATTTAAGAAAATTGGTGGATGAAAAAGCCTTGACTAAAAGACTTGATGCGACGCCAAGAATTCAAATGCCAGAACACTTATCGGCTAACTATCTACGTCATTTGTTAGTTTCAGAAGGGTTGGCAGAACTAGAACATTTTGAGACTTGGCGCACCCTAGCAAATTACAAAAGCAAAGCAGAAGGTGATCAAGTGGGGCCTGAAACTTTACAAGGCTGGCTAAATTTTCATTGGCATTTAACTGCACTCGCTCAACAATTGACACCGTTTAGAAACAGCCAAAAAAGTTTACACGTATTTTTGCTATTTGATCAGGAGAGTAATGACTGTCGCTTTTATGAAAAAGACCAGCAGGGAGTTCCGATTGACCGAGAGCAAGTGCTCAATATTAGACGAATTGAAATGAGCGATCTGCAATTGAACAAACTTTGGTTAACACGTGATTTTGTCAGCGCTTGTTTATCGTACGCACAAAATGATGAAAAACGCTCGGCATTAGATGTTTCTCTTAGATATGGTGAGCTTAATTTCATCCATAATGAAACAGAACAGTATCGATATAATGACCAATTAGGTCTAGTAAAAATATGAAAAGTCGAGAAAGCTCAGCTTTCTCGACTTTAGGCTGTCTGTATGACAGCAAACATAATTTACACTAATAAATAGTGATGTATTTTCTAAGCTGTCTCTGAGACAGTTTTCAAATTATCACCTATAATTCTATTAATTTCAATAACTAGTGATGTATGGTTGATGTTTATGAGGTGTGTCGTTAATATGTACTCGTTGATTAAAATATGAGCGCATAAGAATGGGCAAAAAATATATAAAAATCGAAGTTGTCACAACGACCGTCTCGAAACGGCAGGAATACAGTGTTGTTGATGAAAGAGACTTTAGGACAGAACGCGGCCTAGTATTTGATAAGACAGTATGGCAGCAAATTAAGAGTATGTTGTTTAGCTGGGCTAGCAAATATTTTTTGAAACAAGGGAAAGATGATAAAGATGATGGACAAGGCAATTGAAGACTTTTTTGAAGAAAGAAAAGCAAATTGGTTAAAGAAGAATGTAACCGCTGCTTTATCAGAGGTTGAAGTTAAGGAAAAAAACATAGAGTGCGAGGAGCTGTTCTCTTTGAAAAACTGGCTACCCAATGCGGCGAAGCGGGCAGGACAAATATCTATATCTACCCACCCATGCACTTTTAGTCACCCCAGTGCACGTAAAAATAAAAATGGATATGCCACCTCAATTATTGCAGAAAATAAACAAGCAAACGACGGTTTTTTGCGTAGTGGTAATGTTGATGTTTCACCTGATGCACTAGGTAATGCGGCTGCGCTCGATGTCTATAAATTTCTGACGTTAACCTTATCTGATGGTCAATCTTTACTGGGGCACATTGAGCGAGATACAGAGTTAGCCATCAATCTGTTAACCCTATCTGGCAATGATATTCCTGATTATGAATCCTTGAAACAAGGCTTCTTAGCAATGAAGTCAGGCGGTACAGAAAATATATCCAGTGCTAAGATCAAGCAAGTTTATTTTCCAGTGTCAGACATTACTGATGCTGATGACATGGCGTATCACCAGTTATCAGTACTTACCGCTTCGGGCATTCTGTTTGATTTACGTAAACGTATCGACAATATGCGTTTTGGAGATGAAATAAAACAAGCTCGTGAACATCGAAGAGAGAAGAAAGCATATGACAACCACAAAGAAATCGCAGGCTTGGCTACCATTGCGTACGGAGGGACGAAGCCCCAAAATATCAGTGTGTTAAATAGTCAAAACGGTGGTAAAGCTCATCTGTTTATGAGCATTCCACCAAAAATCAAAGAAAGTGAAACCTTGTTTCCACGTGTCGATTTTTTTAAACAAACCGTGCGCTATTCGCATTGTCGAACGCAATTTCAGAAACTTCATATTTTGTATAACCAGAATGCCAATAATATGCATGTTAGGCAGGCGCGTGACGAGTTGTATCAGGATATTGTCGATTATATTGTTGAAAAAATGTGGCAAGTGAGAGCGGTAGCGTTTGAACAATATTTTGAAAATTCGAATGAATTGCCTCGCGCACAAAAGTTCTGGTTATGTGATGAATACAAAGAAGCACGAGTACTAGAAAGCTGGTGGCTTGATGAACTCGAGAACTCAATTACCTCTTTTATATTCTATGGCTATGAAAAAATACTTGCACGAAGAGCAATAAAATTAGGAAATGCCGAGTATTCTCATATGGCTTCCGTTGTATCACAAAATGCGGAGTTACTGCGCTAATGTCGATAAAAAAATTACTGATTATTCCTCATTTAAAAGTGCAAAACGCCAATGCGCTTTCTAGCCCATTTACGATTGGCTTTCCTGCAATGACAGCATGGCTTGGTGCGGTGCACGCACTACAACGAAAACTCAATCAACAGCAATTACCAGTTAATTTCATAGCAGTCGGTGTTGTAAGTCACGATATGGATCTGCAAACGTATAAAGGCGAAAATGATTTTGTTCATTCTATTGTTGGTACTGGTAACCCACTAGACAAAGCTGGTGCTCGTTCTCCGTTTATTGAAGAGGCAAGATGTCATGTAGATGTCAGCTTGGTAATTGAATATTATGGTTTAACACTTGATGACAAAGATGAGTTGAGCGTGAAAACTGCACAGGCGCTTCATGCCAATATGAAGATTGCGGGTGGAGATATTCTTAGTTTTCAAACGCCATTTCGTAAAACCTGTGACGATACAAACGATGAAGACCGTCGTCAAATAAGTCGTCTACTAATGCCAGGTTACGTGCTTATAGAGCGCAGCGATTTAATGATTGATTCAATGAATGATGGCAATGATGCATTAGCAGCATTAATTGATCATTTGTCGATTCACTATAGTTGTGAGAGTGATGACGACGGAAATGCTAATTGGAGTCGTGGCAGAAAAGAACACAAGGGCAAAACAAATGGTTGGATAGTGCCAATTGCAACCGGTTTTCAAGGAATTTCGGAGCTAGGACAAGCAAAAAACCAGCGTGATCCAAATACACCGCACCGTTTTGCAGAGAGTGTCGTGACCTTAGGTGAATTTAAAATGCCTCATCGCTTGCAGAGCATTGACGCCATGTTGTGGCGCTATGCGATTGAAGGTGACCTCTATCTCTGTAGACAACGGATTCATCAGATGCCACTGATGTCAGAAGCAGAAGATGAATCTATTGACTCCGAATTTAACTAACAACAAATTATACAACTAAAGGGATATTTATTATGGCTAAGAATGAAAACGCGGTTTCAGTACTTGCTTTTGAAAAAAAGTTAGTACCTTCAGATGGTTACATGTACGGCACAAGCTGGCTGCATAGAGAGGATAGTAAAGCAGCTCCATTGAAGCTTAAGCCTAAATCTGTGAGAGGAACAATATCAAATCGATTGAAAAAAGCAGTTCAGAATGACCCAGCTAAACTTAACGCTGAAGTTGAGAAAGCGAATTTGCAAAAAGTTGATGCGTGCTCATTGTTGCCTGAGCAAGATACTTTAAAACTCGAGTTTACCTTGAAAATACTCGGTGGTGTTCAACAACCGTCAGCGTGTAATAATTCAGTGTTTAAACAGAGTTATGCAAAAGCGGTAAACGAATATGTCGCTAAAGAAGGGTTCAAAGAATTAGCCCGTCGTTATGCTAGTAACCTTGCCAATGCTCGTTTTTTATGGCGTAACAGGGTAGGCGCTGAAAACATAGAGGTTAAGGTTACAGCGCTAAGTGGAAATCAAGAAGAAAAAAGCGAGCAATCGGTGTGGTGTTTCGATGCGACTCAGTTCAGCACACGCCATTTTGACTATGAAGACCCTCAAATAAATGAGCTTGCGGCAAAAACTGCGGCCGCTTTATCAAGTGAAGATGGCTTTTTAACCTTGGACATCCAGTGTTTTGTTCAGATTGGCAAAGCTCAAGACGTATACCCTAGTGAAGAATTAGTACTGGATAAAGGTAAGGGAGATAAGAGTAAGGTTTTGTACGACGTGAATGGTATCGCCGCCATGCATTCTCAAAAGCTGGGGAATGCATTGCGTAGTATAGATACTTGGTATCCTGAATTTAGTGATCCAGAGACAAGTGCTGGCCCAATAGCTGTTGAGCCGTATGGAGCGGTTACTAATTTGGGTAAGGCTTATCGCACACCAAAAGCTAAAAAAGACTTTTACAGTTTTTTTGATAAATGGGCTAGAGGTGAACAGCTTGACTGTATTGAAGACGAGCATTTCGTTATGGCTGTGCTGATAAGAGGTGGTGTATTTGGCGAGAGCGATAAATAGGTTTTGACATGGACTACTACCAAGAAATAAGACTTTTACCAGACGCAGAAGCAAACCTAGGTTTTCTCTGGCATAAGGTTTTTCAGCAAGTACACATAGCACTAGTAGAGAATAAAATGGGCGATAATCAATCTGAAGTTGGGATTTCTATCCCAGGATACGTTTTACCTACGCCTAACAAAAGACAGTTTCCACTGGGTGACAAACTCAGAGTCTTCGCAAATTCTGAGGATGCACTAAAACAGTTAGATCTAATCAAGTGGCTTAGTCGTCTAGAGGATTATGCTCAAATAAAAACAATTAAGCCGGTTCCCAAATGCAGCCAATATGCCGTGTTTAAGCGCAAGCATTTTCAGGGAAAAAAGAGAATTGAAGCTAAAACTAGGCAAATGGCTGAATTTAAATCAAAAGAAACGGGAGAATCGTTTGATAAATGGTTTGAGGAGTACACAAAATTGGCACCCTCAATGGATTTAACATTACCTTATATCAATACCAAAAGTGTGTCAGGTGGGAGCTCAAACAGTACTTTCCCATTATTTATTGAAATGAAGTTGGTAGCTAAACCTCAACTTGGATTGTTTAACTGTTACGGCTTTTGTCCAAAAGGCGTAGAACGTGAAACAACTGTGCCATGGTTCGAGTAATAGCGGGTCGAAGATTGGCGTTAAAAATACCTAAATTTTAGTTCTTTAAAAATTTGATTAATAAACAATAAGTTATAATCCGCTAAAAAATATAGGTAAAAATGAAAATATTTTCCTAATTAGTTGTTGTAACTTATTTTTTTGCTATTATTTTATTGGTTCGCTGCTACACACGCAGCTTAGAAAAATCACTTGCGTTTGCGGGGTCTGAGCCTTGGGTTCGCTGCTACACACGCAGCTTAGAAAATCGTTACTAAACGCAGCTCCCAAAACAGCACGTTCGCTGCTACACACGCAGCTTAGAAATATGAGGGTGAGTATAGCGAGGAGAAATCTGGGTTCGCTGCTACACACGCAGCTTAGAAAGTTTATTTTCAGATCACTGGCGAAGGTTGCAAGTTCGCTGCTACACACGCAGCTTAGAAAATGAATTGTTACACCAGCAAAAGCTTTGCAATGTTCGCTGCTACACACGCAGCTTAGAAAACTAGTAAAACCGCAGCTTCGTGTTGCGTAAGGTTCGCTGCTACACACGCAGCTTAGAAAATCAGTAGAAATAACACCAAGGCCAACGAATAGTTCGCTGCTACACACGCAGCTTAGAAAATGGGGATCTTCGGAGAGTTTTAGTAAATACTGGTTCGCTGCTACACACGCAGCTTAGAAAACCAAACCCTAGCTGCTGCCTCTGAACATTCTGTTCGCTGCTACACACGCAGCTTAGAAAGACAAGGCTGGTTACCAGGTGTATGGGGTAAGGTTCGCTGCTACACACGCAGCTTAGAAATGCCGTAGCTTAAACAATGTGGATTATATAAAGTTCGCTGCTACACACGCAGCTTAGAAAAGGTGTTAGCTTTCTCTTACTTGGTGGTTTACGTTCGCTGCTACACACGCAGCTTAGAAATAAAAAAAACCTCTGCTCTGGCTGATGAGCGCGTTCGCTGCTACACACGCAGCTTAGAAAGTTACCGAAATTCCATTCCTCGTTTGCATACGGTTCGCTGCTACACACGCAGCTTAGAAACTTTTCAGGCGGCGAGTAAGTGACGCCTTCAAGTTCGCTGCTACACACGCAGCTTAGAAAGACAGTCGTAATAAATCACTAAACCTAGCATTGTTCGCTGCTACACACGCAGCTTAGAAAATGGACTTACAGCACAACAAAATTGTGCTTGAGTTCGCTGCTACACACGCAGCTTAGAAAGGCTTGTAGTGTATGTATTGCCATGCGCTACTGTTCGCTGCTACACACGCAGCTTAGAAAAAGATGGGAAATATCGCTAGAACTCAATACATGTTCGCTGCTACACACGCAGCTTAGAAATTGATAAGTATACCGAAGATGGCGTTATCACCGTTCGCTGCTACACACGCAGCTTAGAAATCACGTGCAACTGGCTCAATGGATAATGGCACGTTCGCTGCTACACACGCAGCTTAGAAAACAATACTTCGCATAATGTAGTCAGTGTTATGGTTCGCTGCTACACACGCAGCTTAGAAACTTCGAATACTCAAGCGTGTTTGAGTGCAATTGTTCGCTGCTACACACGCAGCTTAGAAATGTATAGGCAGGGAAGTAATAGGCGAGACCGTGTTCGCTGCTACACACGCAGCTTAGAAAGTGCTATGTGTAAATTATTTGCACTACGTGCAGTTCGCTGCTACACACGCAGCTTAGAAATGTCCATTGGTCGCGCACGTAATATTCGAAGCGTTCGCTGCTACACACGCAGCTTAGAAATAGAAAAGCACGTTTAACGGCAAGCGCCACCCGTTCGCTGCTACACACGCAGCTTAGAAAGTGTGAAATTCGACATGATCCATGACGCGGGAGTTCGCTGCTACACACGCAGCTTAGAAAACTGGCGAAGTGAATAAGTTAGCAAACCCATAGTTCGCTGCTACACACGCAGCTTAGAAATTATGGTGCTGCCATTTGGCGTGATGGTGAGTGTTCGCTGCTACACACGCAGCTTAGAAACCACTGATAAGCACATTGCAAATTTAGCAAAAGTTCGCTGCTACACACGCAGCTTAGAAAGGGTGCGCGGCGATGTCACGGTCTTAGATGGCGTTCGCTGCTACACACGCAGCTTAGAAATTGTGCCTTGTCGTGCCTTATCTCATTAATGAGTTCGCTGCTACACACGCAGCTTAGAAATATTAGGTTAAGCGCTTAATTATTCCTTGTGCGTTCGCTGCTACACACGCAGCTTAGAAATTGAGGCAAATATCAGTCGGCAGCTTTCGACGGTTCGCTGCTACACACGCAGCTTAGAAAGGCTACAGGGCAATGCAGCATGTGCCCTTGAGGTTCGCTGCTACACACGCAGCTTAGAAAAATAAAGAACGGGTATCGTCTATCGTTAACATGTTCGCTGCTACACACGCAGCTTAGAAACGAACATGTCGTTTATTGCCAACGGACTGACCGTTCGCTGCTACACACGCAGCTTAGAAAAGACGCGCGTGAGGCGCGGCTGTATGAAGCGAGTTCGCTGCTACACACGCAGCTTAGAAAACCATTTATCCGACTGCAATTTCAGTAGTGCAGTTCGCTGCTACACACGCAGCTTAGAAATTAGCGCCGACAGTCCTTGGTCAGGGCAACACGTTCGCTGCTACACACGCAGCTTAGAAAGGCTTTAAATGACGCAATACCGAGCCATTCCCGTTCGCTGCTACACACGCAGCTTAGAAACAGCAATTAACGCCGGTTGCACTAAAGCATTTGTTCGCTGCTACACACGCAGCTTAGAAAAGACAGGCCTATGGCTATGCAAAAAAACATAAGTTCGCTGCTACACACGCAGCTTAGAAAAACTTGGCTTGCCGCGTTTCACTAAGTGCACTGTTCGCTGCTACACACGCAGCTTAGAAAGTCAAATGAGTAAGTGCCGCAACCAGATTGACGTTCGCTGCTACACACGCAGCTTAGAAAGATAACCCTTTGTTTATTAATAACTTTAATACGTTCGCTGCTACACACGCAGCTTAGAAAGAGTTATCGATGTCTTGGTCAAGACGTATCGAGTTCGCTGCTACACACGCAGCTTAGAAACAATTGAGTCGTTGTTAGACTCTCATGCCCCAGTTCGCTGCTACACACGCAGCTTAGAAATTGTCGTGTGCGCCTACCTGCGAGTAGCGCCGGTTCGCTGCTACACACGCAGCTTAGAAACCGTTTCTTGTCATTTTTTCGTTCCTTTGTAGGTTCGCTGCTACACACGCAGCTTAGAAAGAGACAGTGACTTCTGGGTTTTCTTCACAGACGTTCGCTGCTACACACGCAGCTTAGAAAGGGCATTGGCAATATCGAGCGCGGGAAATTGCGTTCGCTGCTACACACGCAGCTTAGAAATAGTACCTCTCGTAGACGGTAATTACATGCTCGTTCGCTGCTACACACGCAGCTTAGAAAAACACGCGGCCAGGCCAGCTCTTGAATGTTAGGTTCGCTGCTACACACGCAGCTTAGAAACTATAGGGCGTGGCGGTCTTATCAGCGTCACGGTTCGCTGCTACACACGCAGCTTAGAAAAATGGAATCGTGGATAACTTGTTCGACCCGTTGTTCGCTGCTACACACGCAGCTTAGAAATGCGACTGGAAACACTAAGCAGCGTTCTTTGTGTTCGCTGCTACACACGCAGCTTAGAAATGCTCGCTCGAAGTGGGTAGTCTTCAATTAAGGTTCGCTGCTACACACGCAGCTTAGAAAGGTTCTTCGAGCACTTCTTCGTAAGTAATTTTGTTCGCTGCTACACACGCAGCTTAGAAAAATCACTGAAACTTTGCGAGTCCATGGTGTTAGTTCGCTGCTACACACGCAGCTTAGAAATCGATTGAAATACATGTAATTGAACCGGTAACGTTCGCTGCTACACACGCAGCTTAGAAAAGCATTTTAACAATGGACCACAAGTTTCCCGCGTTCGCTGCTACACACGCAGCTTAGAAAAGCAGGGACGACACAAATAAAGCTAAAAGGCTGTTCGCTGCTACACACGCAGCTTAGAAAGTTATCGTTTCTTGCACTTAACTTCCTTACGAGTTCGCTGCTACGTAAGCGATCAAAATAGACCGTTCTTCTTTTACTAAGTTGAGCCCCTAAAATGAGGTCATTGATTAAGATAGGAGAAAATATCAATGACTAGACGTAACCCTCAAGAATAGCAGCAACTCATCGACGCACAAGAAGCTAGCGATATGACCATCGCCCAGTTTTGTCACGCGCATA
>NZ_JBHRSW010000048.1:0-27014 GCF_042646125.1 Agaribacter flavus | reverse complement strand
TTGTTCAGATGTGAGGGAAATATCAATCATGGTAATAGATTGATCCTCTATTCATTAAAAATCAAGCATTTTCATTGATCACGGGTATATATCTGAGCGAATGCTAGCAGGATTCCCAGCACATAAACAGGTTTTGTAACGGTCTACTTGCAATACGAGAACAAAAATAATGCTTATAAAAGCGTTTACAAATCGTTCCGCTGCGGATTTCTCGCAAAACGCTATTGAATAAATATGTACAGAGCGCAGTGCCTAGCTAGGGGATAAATTTGACGAAATAAGCAGCCGTGTACAAATGCACTTACGCGTCGACGTCAAAATTTTGTCAATATTTATTTATAATAATTTCATAAACTTATACTTCATTCACCATATGAATATGAATATTAAACTCAGTGATATTTGATTTTTTGTTGCGAAATCGGTATGTTCTCCCCCCCGCTTAGTGGAATGAATAATAATTCGATACACAAAAGACAACAAAAGATAATTGTTGCTTTTGATCTAAGTATCCTCTGAAAGCACGCTGACGACTAACAAAAATAAAAAAACGTGTATTCGACATTTTGTCGTTATTTAGTTATTGGTTCTGATGTAAAATATCTGAACGAATCACGCATTTTATTGCATTTTGCATAGCCGCGTGGAAGGAGAAAAAATGGGTTTGTATCATCAATCTGATTCAAAAGATAACTGTGGTTTTGGCCTTATTGCCAATATCAATGGTGAATCTAGTCACAAATTAGTTCAAACAGCGATCCAGGGACTTGATCGTATGCAGCACCGCGGCGGTGTGGCATCTGATGGAAAAACTGGAGACGGTTGTGGTTTGTTACTACAAAAACCTGATTCATTTTTTCGCAAAGTCGCCAGTGAAAACGGTTGGACCTTAAACAACAATTATGCCGTCGGCATGATATTCCTTAATCAAGACAAAAATTTAGCCGAAGCTGCGCGAACAGTGTTAAATGAAGAGCTTGAGAAAGAAATGCTGTGTGTTTTGGGTTGGCGTGAAGTACCCGTAAATCATCACATACTTGGTGACTTAGCTCGCACTGGCGTGCCGCAAATTGAGCAAGTTTTTGTCAATGCACAAAATGGTTGGATTGCGCCGGACGTCGAACGCCGTTTATATATGGCTCGCCGACGCGCAGAAAAACGCCTCGCTCAAGATGAAGACTTTTACATTGCATGCTTATCTAACTTTGTACATATATACAAAGGTTTGGTCATGCCTAAAGACTTGCCAGAATTTTATCTAGATTTAGCAGACCCCGAGTTAACCTCATCGATATGCGTTTTCCATCAACGATTTTCAACGAACACCTTACCCAAATGGCCTCTGGCTCAACCATTCAGGTTTTTAGCACACAACGGTGAAATCAACACGATTAAAGGAAACCGCGAGTGGGCAATTGCTAGAACGAGTAAATTTGTTACACCGCTATTACCCGATTTAAAAGAAGCCGCACCATTTGTAAACTTAGAGGGTTCTGATTCAAGCTCACTAGACAACATGCTTGAACTATTTTTAGCAGGTGGCATGGACTTATTCAGAGCAATGCGTTTACTGGTTCCACCCGCCTATCAAAATAATGACACCATGGATCCTAACTTACGTGCATTCTATGAATTTAACTCGATGCATATGGAGCCGTGGGATGGACCGGCAGGTATTGTGTTGACAGATGGCAGACACGTTGCTTGTAACTTGGATAGAAATGGGCTGCGCCCAGCTCGTTACGTGCTGACTAAAGATGGCACTATCACGCTCGCATCCGAGATAGGAATTTGGGATTATCGTCAGCAAGACGTGGTCGAGAAAGGCCGTGTTGGACCCGGTGAAATGCTGGCTGTTGATACACACACAGGCAAGATCTGGCGTTCGAATGAAATCGATGAAGACTTGATGGCTCGTCATCCATATGCAGAATGGCTCGAAGAACACATCGAACGCCTAAAGCCAATTGAAGAAAGTGATGCGCCTTTAATTGGTCAACGTGTCTACAACGACGAACAAATGTCCACGTACCACAAGTTGTTTAACTACAGCTACGAAGAAATTCAGCAAGTAGTTAAAGTGCTGGCTAAAGATGGGCAAGAAGCTGTGGGGTCTATGGGCGACGATACGCCGATGGCTGTTATGAGTTCGCGCCAACGCACACTTTACGACTATTTCCGTCAACAGTTTGCCCAAGTTACCAACCCACCAATAGATCCACTCAGAGAAAATCATGTGATGTCTTTGGCGACGTGTATTGGTCGCGAACAAAACGTATTTAACGAGACAAGCGGCTACGCTAAGCGCGTTCTGTTTGATTCTCCTGTCTTAGTGTACACGGATCTTAAGCAGCTACGCGAATACGATCAGAAGTATTATCACAACGAAACAATCTGCCTTAACTATCAGCCAGAAGAAGGGCTAGAAGCCGCTATTGAGCGAGTGTGTCAAGAGACCATTATCGCCGTAAAAGAGAAAAATGCAGCGTTTGTTATTCTGTCTGATCGAGCGATAGAAAAAGGTAAGCTTCCCATCCCAGCTCCGATGGCCGTTGGTGCAGTGCAAAAAACATTAGTTGAGGCACAACTGCGTTGCGACGCAAATATTGTCATAGAAACAGCTTCGGCACGTGACCCACACCACTTTGCAGTATTAATAGGACTAGGGGCAACCGCAGTATATCCTTTCCTAGCATACGAAACCATCGAGCAGCTTGTTGAGCAAGGTGACATTGATTGCAGTGCCATAGACGCCATACTTAATTATCGCAAAGGCATTAATAAAGGCCTTTACAAAATAATGTCGAAAATGGGCATTAGCACGGTAGCTAGTTATCGCAGCTCTAAACTATTTGAAGCCATTGGCATCAATAGTGATGTAATGGATTTGTGCTTTAACGGCGTAACCAGCCGACTTCAAGGCGCAGGATTTGACGATTTCCAACAGGACTTGCAAAACCTTTCTCGCATTGCTTGGATAAAGCGTAAAACGCTCTCACATGGTGGACTGCTAAAATATGTTCACGATGGCGAATATCATGCTTACAACCCTGATGTGGTAAAAACGCTTCAAGTTGCAGTAGTCAGTGGTGACTACAAAGATTATGAAAAATATGCATCATTAGTTAATGACAGAGCGCCCAGCCACCTTCGTGACTTAATGCAAATAAAAGCAGGGCAAAACCCAATTAGTATTGATGAGGTGGAGCCAGCAGAAAATCTGTATCCGCGTTTTGATACTGCTGCCATGTCAATCGGTGCATTAAGCCCTGAGGCACATGAAGCATTGGCGATTGCCATGAACCGCTTGGGAGGGCAATCAAACTCAGGTGAAGGTGGTGAAGACCCCAAACGTTTTAACACTGAGAAAAACTCTAAAATCAAACAAGTTGCTTCTGGTCGCTTTGGTGTAACGCCGCACTATCTGGTTAACGCAAACGTTATTCAGATCAAAGTTGCACAAGGTGCAAAACCCGGTGAAGGTGGGCAATTGCCGGGAGATAAAGTCAATAAGTACATTGCAGAACTGCGCTTTTCGGTTCCCGGTGTTACATTGATTTCTCCTCCTCCACATCATGATATCTATTCGATTGAAGACTTAGCTCAGCTAATTTTTGACTTGAAACAGGTTAATCCAGAGGCTTTGATTTCCGTTAAGTTGGTGTCAGAACCCGGTGTAGGCACGATAGCAACAGGTGTTGCCAAAGCCTATGCAGACTTAATTACCGTCTCTGGTTACGACGGCGGTACAGGTGCGAGCCCTCTTACTTCTGTGAAATATGCGGGAAGCCCATTTGAGTTAGGTTTGTCAGAAACTCAACAGGCACTGGTTGAGAATGGCTTGCGACACAAAGTTAGAGTACAAACCGATGGCGGCTTAAAAACCGGCCTTGATGTAGTAAAAGCAGGTATTTTAGGTGCTGAGTCATTTGGTTTTGGCACAGGACCAATGGTCGCTTTAGGATGCAAATACTTAAGAATTTGTCACCTAAACAACTGTGCGACAGGTGTTGCTACGCAGGACAGTAAGTTGCGCGACAACTACTTCATTGGACTGCCAGAAATGGTAATGAACTACTTTAAGTTTATTGCGCAAGAAGTACGTGAAATTATGGCAAGTTTAGGCGTGGCAAAATTTGAAGATCTTGTTGGACGCACCGAACTCTTGTCACTTATAGACGGCCAAACGGCTAAACAAGCGAAGCTTGATCTGTCTCCGTTATTGGAAAAACCTGAAGCAGGCACCCATACCAAGTTGTTCTGCTCAGAAACTACCAATTCACCTATTGATAAAGGTGAGTTAAATGTGCAAATGCTGCAAGACGCAATAGCAGCGGTCGAGAGTAAATCTTCAATTTCACTCACATACGACGTAAAAAACACCCACCGTTCGGTAGGCGCAACATTGTCTGGTGCTATTGCTAAACGTTATGGCAACACTGGTGTGACTGATACACCTATTCAAATCACACTTCGTGGTACTGTGGGTCAAAGCTTTGGCGTGTGGAATGCTGGCGGCTTAGAAATGACACTTGTAGGTGACGCAAATGACTACGTTGGTAAAGGTATGACCGGCGGTAAATTAGTCATTCATCCCCCAACAGGTATTAGCTTCGATGCACACAATAGCGCCATCATGGGTAATACCTGCTTGTATGGTGCGACGGGTGGCAAGCTATATGCTGCAGGCCGCGCAGGTGAGCGTTTCGCGGTCAGAAACTCAGGCGCTATAGCGGTAATCGAAGGAATCGGAGACAACGGCTGCGAATACATGACCGGAGGCATTGTCGCCGTTTTAGGTAGCGTGGGTGTTAACTTTGGTGCAGGTATGACGGGTGGTTTCGCCTATCTCTACGATGAATTTAACGATTTAAATGACAGAGTTAACTTTGAATTGGTTGAAGTATTGAGCATTGAAGACAAAGTTATTCTATCTGAGCATTTAAGAGGCCTTATTAACGAACACTATGAAGCAACAGGTAGTGCGCACTCTTTGAGTCTATTGACCAATTTTGCTGAAGAAATGAAGCGTTTCCGATTGGTTAAACCAAAAACTAGTGACGTGAAAAACCTACTTGGGCACATTAGCCGCTCAAGTGCTGAACTCAGAGTGCAGGCGCAATAAGGAAAAGTAGTATGGCAAAAAATATTTACCAATTTGTGGATGTAGCGCGTATTGATCCACCCAAAAAACCAATTGTAATGCGCAAAGAAGAGTTTGGCGAAATTTACCAACCAATGACGTCTTCACAAGCCGAAGGTCAAGCTGATAGATGTCTGGATTGTGGCAACCCTTATTGTGAATGGAAATGCCCAGTACACAATTACATACCGCAATGGCTTGCACTCGCTAACGAGGGCAAAATTCTCGAAGCTGCCGATTTGTGCCACAAAACAAACAGCCTTCCAGAGGTGTGCGGAAGAGTTTGTCCTCAAGATAGACTTTGTGAGGGGGCATGTACCTTAAATGATGACTTTGGCGCTGTGACTATCGGTAGTATCGAGAAATATATCACTGATACAGCGTTCAAGATGGGTTGGCGTCCAGACATGTCTGATGTTGAATGGACGGATAAGAAAGTCGCGATTGTTGGCGCAGGGCCGGCAGGCCTGGCGTGTGCTGATATCCTCGTGAGAAACGGTGTAAAACCAGTTGTATTCGACAAATACGAAGAAATTGGTGGGCTACTGACCTTTGGTATCCCTTCATTTAAGTTAGAAAAAGAAGTCGTTCAACTTCGTCGCAAGATTTTTACAGAGATGGGTGTAGAATTCATCCTTAACACCGAAATAGGCAAAGACATGCCATTCGAAACACTGTTAAATGACTATAATGCAGTTTTTCTTGGGATGGGAACCTATAAGTCTATGAAAGGCGGGTTTGCCAATGAAGACGCTCCGGGTGTGTATGATGCACTACCATTTTTAGTTGCCAACACTCGACGAGTAATGGGCACAGAAAAATCGCCAGATGATTTTATCGATATGAAAGGAAAGCGCGTTGTTGTGCTAGGTGGTGGTGATACAACAATGGACTGTGTGCGGACTTCAATACGCCAACAAGCTTCTTCTGTTATCTGCGCCTATCGTAGAGACGAAGCCAGTATGCCAGGCTCTCGTCGTGAAGTCGTGAATGCTAAAGAAGAAGGCGTTGAATTTCAGTTCAACATTTCGCCGGTTGACATCGCTGTAGACGATAATGGCAACGCCGTTGGTGTGCGCGTTGTAAAAACGGAAATGGGCGAACCTGATGCAGCCGGACGTAGACGACCTGTTGAAATTCCTGGCTCAGCTCATGTACTTGAAGCAGACGCAGTAATCATCGCATTTGGATTCTCCCCTAGCCCATCAAACTGGTTTGCTGATTTTGGGATAATCCTCGATGAAAAAGGCCGTGTTAGAGCTCCGGCAAATGGACCTTATCCCTTCCAAACAAGCAATCCTAAGATCTTCTCAGGCGGAGACATGGTGAGAGGATCTGACTTGGTTGTAACGGCAATTGATGAGGGTCGTAAAGCAGCAAATGGTATATTGGACTACTTAGACGTTTAACTAGTTAGGGGTAGAAGCAAAACAATAGCCCAATTCCCCCCTTAAAGAACCAATATGAATAAAAAACGCCGCAGATAAAAATGCGGCTTTTTTAACTGCTTTCCTCTTCAAAACACCATGGTTGTGCAAAGCCATACCTATATACCTTTTCCAATGCCCAACACATTGAATGTTAGTGTCTAATGATATATATCAATAAGTAGTCATCAACTGGCTGAAATTAATTACGCCATTTTTAAACCACAAGAGAGGTAAATTTTGACTCAATCTAAAAAATTATCTTCTATTTTTTCGATAGCCAAATACCTCACATACGTGTTGGTAGTTTTTTCCACCTTCAATTTACTCGCGAGTGACACCAAATCATCCTCACCGCTCGAGGAAAATAATGCCAAACTAACTCGAGATAAAAGTTGCCCACTGGAATTTAATAAAATAAAAATCCATGAAAACGGCAAACTTTGTCAGATATTTGCCGCTGATTTTCCTGCCAGTATGGTTTTTTACGTTCCCATAACACCCGATGCAGCCATTAATTTCTACAAAAACGTGGGCATTGAGTTACAGCATATTGCAAAAATAAAAGACAGAACGCTTATGAAGAGCAAGGATAACAACACGACGCTTATATTTTCGGCAGATGGCAAGGGTACACAAATAGACATTTTGGTTAGAGAGAAAGCATAAACCAAAACTATGGCATAATGTTTGCTGAACAAGCTCCAACATCGTAAAAAAAATTATGTAATTTTGGAGTTGTTATGGAAATTGCTATCATATTAATTGCCCTTATCGTTTGTATGTCAGTTGTTGCGATTAAACTTAGCGACACTAAACTGAGCTTCCCCTTCTCAATGAAAAAGCAATTGTTTACTGCAGCCGAAAGACAATTTCTCATGCTGATTGAAAATGCTGTAGGCACCGAGTTTCGGGTATTGTGTAGAGTCAGACTCGTAGACCTTTTAAGCTTAAAAAGCAATACCAACAAAAAACTGGCAAACAGCGCACTATTAAAAGCAGGCAACAAACAGATTGACTTCGTGTTATGCGACAGAAAAGACTTGAGCCCAGTTATGGCAATCGATTTGGTATACGGTACAAGTAAAGATGGTCACAACATTCAGCGTGATTTTTTTGTATCTGGTGCGCTCGACACTGCAATGATCCCCCACGTTCGCATCAAAGCCAAAAACGGTTACACATTGGCTGAAATAAGAGAATGTATCGAAACAAAACTTATTCCTTTAAGAAGGCGTCAAGGCAAACCACCATTTGTTGCAGCAAATGATAGGCCTGAAGTCATCAAGCGTTCAACGCGCCCTACACGTCCGCTAAGCCCAACCAGAAAAGCCGTTGCCTAGGTAAAATAGTTAAGTAAGCTTGTATTTGAGAGATGAGTGGCTATTATAGCCCTCACTTTTTTACCTTGAGGTAGTCAAATGAAAATAGCAATCATTGGTGCAATGCAAGAAGAAGTAGAAAAACTAAAATCTGCTCTTATCAACCAACAACAAATAAAGCATAACTACCTAGAAGTTTTTACCGGCAATTTGTCTCATCACGAGATTTTTTTAGTGCAAAGTGGTATTGGCAAAGTGGCCGCTGCAGTAGCGACGAGTATTCTAATTCAGTCATTCAAGCCCGACTTAGTTATTAACACGGGTTCCGCAGGCGGCTTTGACCCAGACCTTAACATAGGTGATATCGTAGTGGCGGACAGCTTGGCTCATCATGATGCAAATGTGACGAGTTTTGGGTATGAGCTGGGCCAACTCCCTGCCATGCCTAGTCAGTTTGTAGCCGATGCCAATTTCAGCCGCGTTGCCTTTGACGCAGCAAAAAACTTGAAAGACGTGACAGTAAAAACAGGACTAATATGCAGTGGCGACCAATTTGTTTGTGACGATAAAACTGCAAGTAAAATTCAGGAAAACTTCCCCTCTATGAAAGCAGTGGAAATGGAGTCTGCCGCCATTGCACAGTGTTGCCACATGATGGACACACCTTTTGTGATCATCCGAAGCCTTTCGGATATAGCAGGAAAAACGTCCACCATTTCGTTTGAACAATACTTAGTTACTGCAGCAGAGAACTCAGCGCGGCTAGTACTGAGCATGATTGACGCCATTTAGTCACTTAATTTGTTAGCTTTCGACGATTTAACTTATAATCAGTTAGAAATAAGCGCGGAGTACAGTTCTCTGCTCACTGTCACCATTGCTTGTCTATGTGAGCGCTATTTGCACTTACCTTTGAGCGCTAACCCATTGGCATTTTGGCGAGTGCTTTGTACCAAGATGAAGAGCAAAGTACTCTCCACCCACGACAGCAAACAACAACATATTTTGGCTGGAGCACTCGGTTTCACCGTATTGGCACTTCCTTTTGTCGCTATCTTGTATTTTCTGTACAACTTGGCTGAATTACATTTAGTACTTGACGCATTAATACTGTTTATATGCCTACAATACAATCACTACCGAAAAACAAGCAAACAAATCAGCACTGCATTGGTAGCACAAAAAAAACAGCTAGCAAGAGACTTACTTAAGACATTCACACTCAGGCAAACTCAAACTTTATCCGAACTTGGTATTGTTAAAGCCACAATTGAAAGTCTTACACTGCGTTTTGTTTATCAGCAATTTACCGTGATTGTTATCTATGTTGGTTTCGGGATTTTTCCTGCTCTTATATATCGTTTACTTTACGAGGCTCAGCAGGTATGGAGTGTTAAGTCGGCAAGCACCCACTTTTTCGGTCAATGCACTTACCTAATCTCACAAACACTGCAATATCTGCCCACGAGAGTATTTAATTTACTTCTCGTGTTATTTTCGTTTAATCAGCGTGCGTACAGTAAATTCGCCCAATATTTAATGAACCGTACAAGCTGGGCCCCAGGTGGGGCAGCCACACTATCAGCATTAAGTATTGCACTAAATGTACATACCGGCGGACCGGTGATACGAGCAGGACAAAAAGTAAGGCGCGGTCGAAACGTAGGCGATATCGAACCGCAAATAAAGGACATAGCAAATGTATCAAATTTGTTAGATAGATGCTTTCTATCCTTGTTGTTAGTCTTTATCTTTCTTATTTAAACCAATGTGATTCGCGCAAACTTTCGTTTACCCACTTGATACACTGCTGAGCCCTTTGTATTCACGATCAGACGTGTATCTTGCACTTTTTCTCCGTCAATTTTCACTGCATTTTGTTTGATCATGCGTATGGCGTCAGAAGTGGATCCCACCAAAGAAGCGTCTTTCAAAATATTCGCAATGGCTAGTCCGTCTTCTGGCAAGGCTAACTCTAGCTCTGGCATGTCTTCTGGAATCGCATTCTTTTGAAAACGTTGGACAAAGTCTTTGTGAGCGTCCTCCGCTTTGTCGTGACAATAGAAGCGCGCAATAATCTCTTTTGCTAAATCAATTTTTACATCTCTCGGGTTTGCCCCTTGTTCTACCGATGATTTTAGTTTTGAAATTTCATCTAAAGGTCTAAAACTCAGTAAATCGAAGTAGCGCCACATGAGCTCATCGGATATTGACATGATTTTGCCAAACATTTCATTGGGTGCGTCAGTAATACCAATATAATTGTTCAATGACTTAGACATTTTTTGAACGCCATCTAAACCTTCTAACAATGGCATCATCAGTACTGTCTGTTGTGCTTGGCCTTGCGATTTTTGTAATTCTCGCCCCATCAACAAATTAAAGCGCTGATCCGTTCCTCCAAGCTCTACGTCAGCTTCCAGAGCGACAGAATCCCAACCTTGTACAAGTGGGTATAAAAACTCATGGATAGCAATCGCTTGCCCATTAGCATAACGCTTTTTGAAGTCATCGCGTTCTAGCATACGCGCTACGGTTTGACTGGCTGCCAATTTTATCATACCCGCAGCGCCCAACTCGTCCATCCATTCGGAATTAAAGCGTATCGTTGTTTTTTTAGGATCGAGTATCTTAAATACTTGTTCTTGGTAGGTCTTTGCGTTTTCCAATACCTGTTCTTTTGTCAATGGTTTACGCGTAACATTTTTTCCAGTTGGATCACCGATTAAGCCTGTAAAATCGCCTATCAAGAAAATAACTTCGTGTCCAAGCTGCTGGAATGTGCGAAGCTTATTGATTAACACTGTATGCCCAAGGTGCAAATCAGGTGCGGTTGGATCAAACCCAGCTTTTATTTTTAACGGTTTTCCAGTCTTTAAGCGTTCAATTAGCTCTTCTTCTATTAAAATTTCGTCAGAACCGCGCTTAATTTCCGCGAAAGCTGTCTCCCAACTGCCCATGTTTACTTCCTAAAAATGTGTTGTGTGAATCGTCTTAAGTAACTTAAATATAAAGGTATAATTTTGAAATAGTTTATTCCTGAAGAACACTTTTTAACCGCCGATAATACATTAGATGGTAAAGTGAACCTTTTGACTGGAAACTAGACTAAATTCGGTATATTCTGGCCTTTAACCTCAGTATTTTACGAGCCTATGTTAAACAATACAATAAAACATATTCCGAAAAAGCATCGTTTTGCAATTGGCGCACTCATGGCCATAATGTTGGTCTTGTTTTTATTGCCCTCTGAAGAGGTAAAGGCGTCTAGAAATATTAAAGTTATGCAACTTGAACCCGGTGTCAAATACGAGTTATCTATTCCCGATATTGCTTCAAAAGTTGAACTTGATGATACCTTTTTCGAAGCCGACGATTACATTAGTCACAAGGTAAAACGTGGCGATACCCTTGCAAGTATCTTCAAAAAGCACAAGTTATCTGCTCAAACCACCTACAAAGTTAGCAAGGCAGGGGACGACGCTAAGCAACTCAGACGCATCAAGCCCGGTGATATGCTATACCTTCACATTGACGAGGCTGGCCAGCTGACCTCTCTCCAATATCCTTTGACGAATACAGAAACGCTACAAATCGCTTTATCAGACAATCAATACATCAGCAGTGTCACCACTAAAAATGTCGAGAAAATTGTTGCCTTTGGGCAGGGCACGATAAAGAGTAGCTTTTGGCATGCTGGTATTGAGGCCGGGTTGAGTGACAATCAAATTATGGAACTTGCCGGCATATTTGGCTGGGATATAGATTTTGCGCAAGAAATTCGCAACGGAGATTCTTTCAATTTAGCTTATGAAGAGCTCTTCGTCGATGGCGAGTTTATTGGCTTTGGTGATATAGTTGCCGCAGAATTTGTGAATCAAGGTGATACCTTTACCGCCATCCAATATACAGACGGCAATTACTATACGCCTGAGGGCAGAAGCATGCGCAAGAGCTTCTTACGGGCACCGATTAACTTTAAGTATTATGTAAGCTCGAACTTTAACCCCAAACGATTTCATCCGGTTCAAAAACGCATAAAACCGCACCGTGGGGTGGATTATGCAGCGCCTATTGGTACGCCTGTGGTCGCGTCAGGAGACGGAAAGGTAATAGAAGCGGGATACAATAGATTTAATGGCAACTATGTGTTTATCCAACACGGTGAAAAATACACCACCAAGTACCTTCATTTCAAACGCAAAGCAGTAAAAAAAGGGCAATGGGTTAAACAAGGGCAAACTATTGGGTACTTAGGCCGTTCTGGGATGGTAACGGGTGCGCACTTACATTACGAATTTCTGGTAAATGGGGTTCACCGAAACCCGAGAACAGTCGAATTACCCAAAGCTAAGCCAATTAAGGCCTCCGAAAAAGACGAGTTTTTGTTGTTAGCGCGCAAGCAACAAGATTTGTTAAATAACAACAAACGCATAATGCTTGCTATGCAATAGAATGCATTATTGAGAGCATAGCGACTACCTTTAGTTGTTAATACTCTCTGAGCATAGCCTTGGTCGCATCATAAAAAAGATTTCCCAAAATTTGCGCTTTTGGCCATTAGGCTATAATGCTTGGAGCACTGCGTTTGGCTCAGATGCAGGTAATATGCGACTCAGTTTTTCTAGACAGTCAAGCCAAGCATATTGTTGTTGAAGCATGTCGTTGTGGTATTTAAAACCTACTTGAGATAACTCAAATTGAGTATTACCATTTTTTATGGCTACAAAACTCACACAGACTTTTGTCATTTCGTGTGTATCTTCCCATCGCCACGTAAAGCTGAGTTTTTTATCTTTTTCAACAAGATTGTACGTACCCTCTACCATTTGACGAAACCCATCATCACTCTCAAAAACTAATCTATAGTTGCTACCTACAGATATCTCACCAATGTATTTACAAACAGTAAGCCTTCCCGGTGCGCACCACTTTACAATCAATTCGGGTTTTGAAAAAGCATCAAAGACATCAGACACAGAAGCGTTTAGCATCCCTTCTAAAGTAAACTTATACATCCAAACAGCTACTCCAAATTTTTTGTTCAACAGTATTAGTTATCGGCCAAAATCTTCTAACACGCAGAAAAAAATGGCTATTTTTTCACATATTAGTCTATTAAATTGGTGACAAAAAAGGCGCTACTAAATAGCGCCTAAAAAGGAGTGTTGAATGCTAAGAATGCTTCATTTAAATCGTGAAAGTTTCAGATAAACTATTGACTTACTAGCCTTTTCGCTTCGCTTGTTCTTGAGTCACTTTAGCTAATAAGACCAACTGAGAGTCCGTCATATCTTGACCAGATCTGTGCGCTAAATATTTTGCATTTTTAACCGCACCATTTTTTAGAGCAAAGCTTATTGGGTCATCACCATTACATACCAAGCCTTTCATAATGGCTTGATGACTCAAGCGTGTATTTTTTAGTGTTTTTGACAATTGTAAGCGGCTATTTGATTGAATCGCCTCACAAACCTTAACTAGCCTATTCTCTTCAGATTTACTAATTGCAGCTGCATTTTGAACAATGAGGAAGGAACCTAACATCAACATAGAGACTTTAACTAACTTACGCATAACCTGCTCCTGAACAATCGACTTTTCTACCCCTTGTAAATACTAGCTAATAAGGGATGAATTTGAATTAAAAGGAGGCTCAAATGAGCCTCAAAATGCCTATGTCTAGGGAAGACTTTTTAAAGGCAAGGTTGAGTTTAGGCTAATTTTTTTTACAGGAAAGAGATATATGACAGAGCGACGGATTCATGAGACGAGTGGCAGTACAACCCTTTTTTTAGAGGTTAGCACTGCGCACTCCCAATCTATTAACTGGCTAGTTCTGTCAAATACTTGGTCATTCCTTGATTAAATAAACGTAACCAAGTACCACTTAATTGACCTCGGTAGTTTTTATTTAAAGCAATCACTGCGTCCTTTGGAGACAAGGGCTCACCATTGTCTTGTGCTTGGTTTATTAAGTTATCGTACCTATCAAGAATACCAAGAAGTTTGGCTCCTTCGCACATTTGATCACCGTCAATACCAAGAGGATAGCCACTTCCATCAACATTTTCGTGATGTTGCATCACAATTTTTCGAGCTTCATCCCACTCGTTGAGATGCTCAATCAATCGCGTGCTTTTGTATACATGTGAACGCAATAAATTTGACTCCAGCGCACTTAATCGCTCTTCTTTGCAAACAATATCATGCGGCATAAAAGCCATACCAAAATCATGTACGTAACACGCGACAGCCAACTGTGCTTCGTCAATTGGAGTATTGTGCAAACCGTTGATATAGAACGCAAGAATTGCCAGTCTATCTCCCCTTCCTTCCTTATATCCAGCTCGTTTTTCAATTGGCCGCATGACCTCCCTGAAAAACAGAAGATCAACTTGTTTTTCAGCCGACAAGTTTTTTGGAATACCTGTTTTGGCGAGTTGTACTGTACTCTCTTCCGCTAACTCTTCTTTATTCTGAAGACGATTGAGCGCTTTAAGGATAAGACGTTCGTGATCAGCTTGGTTATGTTCATCCACTTTCTTAATGATGGCGATCGTGTCATCTAAAGCTTCTTTATCATATTCAACCTTACCGTCTTGAATACATGCAGTGACAAACTGACTGACTCGATCCATTAGCCGCATAACCAAGTCACTCAATACACTATTATACTCCGTCTCGCCTTTTCGAAGTAAATCAAGAATATCTTCAAGATATTGAAGTACTTCTATCATCGGAGTAAAACCGACTAATCCGAGATCGCCCTTAATCGTATGAACTGATCTAAACAAAGCCCGTTGTAAGTCGTTATCCGTCGGCGTCAACTCAAGTTCGATAAGCGTCTGTTCACTCGCTTCGTAAAGTTCTTGTATTTCTTCTCGCAAATCTTGGAGGATATCTTCATCTAATTCTTCAGGTGTAAAAAGCGCCATATACCTATCAATCAATTCAGTAAAACTGCTGTATATATCGGCAATTTTTAAGATAAATTTACTCGTACACTATGAGTTTTTACACGAGCAGGTATAATGCGCGCTCTACGTAAAATTTGGGAGCAATAGTGGTAGCCGCACTTCGATTTGTCATACTTTTTGTCTATTTTATTCTTATAAACATTGGCTTGGTCATTTTCTGTCTACTGCGTCCAATGCACAAAAACAATGTCTATTGGGCCGGTCAGGTGTATTCTAGTATGTCGTACATTTTGGGGATCAAGCTAGTCGTTCACACAGCGCCAGAAGTAAAAGATGACGGCTCATACCTATATATTGCTAACCATCAAAATTCATATGATTTAATTACGGTGAGTCGTTCCGCTAGACCTGGAGCAGTCACTATTGGCAAAAAGAGCCTAAAATGGATCCCCGTTTTCGGTCTAATTTACTGGCTTTCTGGAAACATCTTAATAGATCGAAAAGACTCTGCCAGTGCAAGAGGCACACTTGCGGGTGCCAGTAAAAAGATAAAAGAGAAAGGTTTATCTATTTATATGTTTCCAGAGGGAACGCGAAGCCGAGGCAAAGGTATATTGCCATTTAAAACTGGCGCATTTAGATTAGCACAAGAGACAAAGCAACAGATTGTACCTATCTGCTGCAGTGATCTCAGTCATATTAAGTTTAATCGATGGAACAATGGCACGGTAATCATCGATGTTATGGCACCAATGAGTATCTCTAGCGAAGAAAACGCAAAACAAATAGCCAAACGCTTTGAAAACCTGTACAAAGAAAAATTAGTGTCGCTGACTAAAGAAGCAAAAAAATTAAGTCAGACTCAAGACAACTAGGATCTGTTGACCCTAATAAAAATGACGGAAATGTATACGTGAACAACGAAGAATTACTTGAATGGCATGATTTTAATGAAGAAACCATCGACGCACTGACTGATGATGGTACAGATGTATCAAAGCCACATGTTATCGAACATCATTTTGCCTGTAACAATTTTGATAAGTTAGAAAAGGCAGCGGTAGACACTTTTAAAGCTGGGTTTGAAGTTTCCGATGCCGAAGAGCTTGTCCTCGACGACGGCGGAATCGTATTTTGTTTTGACGCCGTTACAGAAAAAAAACTCGACGTAAGTGCTTTTAATAAAGACACCGATACTTTAGTAATCATCGCACAAAAGCATGGCGTCCATTATGATGGCTGGGGCACTTACTTTATCGAAAAGCCGAACTAAGACCTTGTGAACGCTTGAGCCTACTTTCAATTGAAACAAGGCTCAAGCAACATAGTCTGATTACTTATAGCTAAAAGAATACTATAAAGCACTAATAACTGATATTTGTTCATTAATTTTAGCCAGTTGCATCTCTGCGTCCGCTAATTTCGCTTTTTCCTTTTCTATAACTACTTCTGGGGCTTTGTTGACAAAGTTTTCATTACTGAGCTTACCTTTAGTACGTTGGATCTCCTTCTCCAATTTTTCTGTCGTTTTACTCAAACGCGTTAATTCTGCTTCTTTGTCAATTAATCCCGCCATCGGTATGAGCACTTCCATTTCACCCACTAAGGCAGTGGCGGAAGCAGGCGCTTCTTTCCCAGATGCTAATACAGTAACCGAGGACAACTTTGCCAAATTTAGTAAGTACTTACTACAACTATCTAGTATCATTTGGTCGCGTTCAGACACATTTCTCAACATGACTTCTAGTTGCTTAGACGGCGCGATGTCCATTTCACCACGAATGTTTCGAATGCCCACAATAAACGATTTCACCCACTCAATATCGGACTCAGCCTCTGTATCTAACAGCTTCTCATTTACTTCGGGAAAAGGTGCCAACATGATACTCTCGGCATCGGTATGATGAGATGATAACGGGCGTATCTTTTTCCAGATTTCGTCTGTTATGTAAGGCATAAAGGGATGCAGTAAACGCATCAAATGCTCGAGCACATTGATGAGGGTGTGGCGAGTACCTCGTTTTAAACTCTCGCTGGAATTAGAGGCGTTCAACACTGGTTTACTCAATTCTAAATACCAGTCGCAAAATTGATTCCAAGTAAACTCGTACAAGCTTTGCGCTGCTAAATCAAAACGGTATTCACTAATATGTTGTTCAAAATTTTTCAACGTAGCCTGAAATCTTGACCAAATCCAGCGATCAAATACGCTTAGGCTGAGCTCTCCGCCTTTATTGCCAGTATCAAAACTTTCCGTATTCATTAATACAAATCGCGTGGCATTCCAAATTTTGTTGCAGAAGTTACGGTAACCTTCGACCCGATTCATATCAAAGTTAATGTCACGACTGGTCGAAGCAAGGGACGCAAAGGTAAATCTAAGCGCATCGGTACCATAGGCGGAAATGCCTTCTGGGAACTGTTTTCTCGTAGATTTCGCCACTTTTTTTGCTAGTTGCGGTTGCATCATGCCACTAGTCCGTTTATTGACCAAGGTGTCAATATCAATACCGTCAATCAGATCAATAGGGTCAAGCACATTGCCCTTAGATTTAGACATTTTATCGCCATTTTCATCTCTGATCAGCCCTGTAATATAAATGTCTTTAAACGGAATATTGCCAGTGAACTTTTTAGTCATCATTATCATTCTGGCCACCCAGAAAAATATGATATCAAAGCCTGTTACCAAGACTGAACTTGGCACAAAGGTGTCTAGTTCTGGTGTTTTTTCTGGCCACCCCATGGTAGCAAAAGGCCAAAGTGCAGAGGAGAACCAAGTATCTAGCACGTCCTCATCTTGTTTAAGCACTATATTTTCAGCCAAACTATACTTGCTTCGTACCGCTATCTCACTTTCGCCAACGTATACCTTTCCATCTTGATCATACCAAGCTGGAATGCGATGCCCCCACCATAACTGGCGGGAAATACACCAATCTTGAATATTGTGCATCCACTGGTAATACGTTTTGTTCCAATTCTCTGGAATGAACTTAATTTCGCCCGACTCCACTGCGTCAATTGCAGGTTTAGCCAGCGATTCGACCGCTACATACCATTGGTCGGTGAGGTAGGGTTCGATAACAACGCCACTTCTATCACCTCGCGGTACTTTTAATTTATGGGGTTTTATTTCAACCAGTAACCCAGCGCTTTCCAAAGTATCAACGACTTTACTGCGTGCCTCAAAACGCTCTAAACCTTGAAACTCTTTTGGCGCATTCTCATTCATGCAAGCCGTATCGGTAAAGAGATTTATCATTGGCAATTGATGACGTTTACCTAACTCATAGTCATTGAAATCATGCGCGGGGGTAATTTTAACGCAGCCGGTGCCAAACTCAGGATCAACATAGTCATCAGCCACTATCGGGATCTCGCGTCCTGTTATAGGTAGCTTGATCATTTTACCGATTAAATGTGTGTACCTTTCGTCATCAGGGTGCACAGCTACAGCTGTATCTCCCAACATTGTTTCCGGACGAGTCGTAGCAACAATTAGCTCCTCATTCCCCTCAACAAGCGGGTAACGCATGTGCCACATAAAACCATCTTCTTCTTCGCTTATGACTTCTAAGTCTGAAACAGCTGTCAGCAGAGCCGGATCCCAATTAACTAGCCGCTTACCTCTGTAGATTAGTCCCTCTTCGTACAGCTGAATAAATACTTCTTGCACCGCCTTAGATAAGTTGGAGTCCATGGTGAACACTTCTCGATCCCAGTCGGGAGAGGTGCCTAGTCGACGCATTTGCTGCGTTATGTTCCCACCAGATTCTTCCTTCCAGTCCCAAATTCGCTCGACAAACTTTTCACGTCCAAGATCATGCCTTGTCATGTTTTCAGCATTGAGCTGACGCTCAACGACCATCTGCGTCGCGATACCGGCGTGGTCAGTACCACACTGCCATAAGGTGTTGTCACCCTTCATTCGTCTATAGCGAACCAAGGCATCCATTACAGTATGTTGAAATGCATGCCCCATATGCAGGTTACCCGTTACATTTGGCGGCGGTAACAAAATACAATAAGGCTCACCATGCCCACTCGCGCGGAACATGCCATTTGACTCCCAATGCTCATAACATGCTTTTTCAATTTGACTGGGATTAAAGGTTTTTTCCATTTACAACATCTCTTACTTTATAGCTTATGCTTTGTTGAATGCCATGCTACATTGCGCATTTTTATACGTCGCGTAGCGTGTCCGAGCAAGCGCTTTCTGCTCTGTTTCGGTAGGCACGAAATCGTGTATATTTTCGATTCGATGAAAATCTTGAAGTATTTCCATCGTTAAATTTATGACTAGTCGTCTATTTTTTATGCGTCGACCTTCATTTAGTTGATCTTTCCACATAAGGACAATCGGCACAGCTTTGTCGTCGCCCTCACCTTCTAAGGCATGTGGAATAAACCTATTGACTGGTTTTTGCCAAAGCAGCTCATCTATCGATTCGGCCTGCATTTGCGAAGAGCAAAGCAAAGTAGCATAAATCTTAGCATCGAATGCTTCTTCTACGAGTCTGACTGCAATCGCTAAAATTGCTTCGTTATCATCAGCGGACGCAAGCAACTCATGAAATGTTACCTTTGTTGCCATTTTCTATTCTTCTGGTAAAGAGCTGGCTTTATTCATTAGGTACTGCGTTAACATGGGCACAGGGCGCCCCGTTGCGCCTTTATTAGCACCTCCAAGCCATGCAGTACCAGCAATATCCAAATGTGCCCAATGATACTTTTTCGTAAAACGAGACAAAAAGCACGCTGCGGTAATCGTGCCTGCAGGACGCCCGCCGATGTTTGCCATATCTGCAAAGGGGCTTTCAATTTGCTCTTGGTAATCATCCCAGAGTGGCAACCTCCAAGCTCGGTCTGAGCTTTGCTCAGAAGCATTCACAATGTCATGCGCCAAAGGATTGTGGCTACTCAATACGGCTGTGGCATGTTTTCCGAGTGCTATCACACAAGCTCCGGTTAGTGTCGCGACATCAATAACCGTATCTGGTTTATATTTTTCGACAAAGGTCAATGCATCACACAGCACCAACCTACCCTCAGCATCGGTATTCAAAACCTCTACGGTTTGGCCTGACATTGTCGTTAAAATGTCACCCGGACGATAAGACTTACCATCGGGCATGTTTTCACAACCGGCAAGCACACCAATAACATTTATTGGCAGGTTCAACTCTGCAACAGCATGCATCGTCCCTAATACGCCAGCTGCTCCACCCATGTCGTATTTCATCTCGTCCATCGCCTCGCTCGGCTTGATAGAAATACCACCAGAATCAAAAGTCAGTCCTTTACCCACTAATACAATGGGGGCTTGGTCGGCATGCCCCCCCTTATGATGAATGATACTCATCATAGATTCATTTTCAGAGCCTCGCCCCACCGCTAAATAGCTATTCATCCCTAATTTAGTCATTTGTGCTTCATTAATTGTCTCAAGAGTCAAGCTATCGAATTCTTCGCATAACGCACTTGCCAAAGTATTTAAATAAAGCGGATTACAAATATTGGGGGGCATATTGGCCACATCTTTACAAGCCTTCACCCCTCTACTTACTGCATTAGCATGTTCTATTGCTTTTTCTCCAAGCGGAAGTTCTTTTCGCGTGGGAACATTAAATATCATTTTGCGAAGCGGACGGCGTGGTTCACCCTTTTTGGTTTTTAACTGCAAAAAGGTATACACTGACTCATTCGCTGCTTCGACAGCCTGACGCACTTTCCAATATGTATCGCGCCCTTTCACATGTAATTCAGTAAGAAAGCTGACGGCTTCCATAGAGCCTGTTTCGTTTAAAGTTTTTATTGTTTTGGCAACTATCTGCTTGTACTGTCTTTCGTTAAGTTCACGTTCTTTGCCACACCCTACTAACAAAACACGTTCACTCAGTACATTGGGAATATGGTGCAATAAAAGCATTTGACCAGCTTTACCTTCTAAATCACCTCTACGAATAAGGTTGCTGATATAACCCTCACTCACTGTATCAAGTTGCTCAGCGACCGGCGTTAAGCGTCTAGGTTCAAAAACCCCCACAACAATACAAGCACTTCGCTGTTTTTCTGGGCTGCCGCTTTTTACACCAAATTCCATAGTATTCCCTCTTATTTAACGATTTTTTTTGCATTGGAACATGCATTGTTCGACAAAATAACTGTTATTATTATTTTCAATTATAGCTAGTTGTCGTCAGTGATAGGGCCTTGTGCTACACTAAACGAAAAGCCCATGCTCCTAAACAAAACTGCCACAAACGTTAAGTTTACCGCAATATGCGCATCTTGCCATCAAAAACCTATTTTTGATTGGGAAATTTACAGTGCGCTTAAGGACTAAATTGAAACACATATAAATGTTGATTTTTAAATATTTACTACGCGAGACCTTCAAATCGCAAATAGCTGTGTTCGTCATCTTGATGTCGATATTTATCACTTTAAGGTTTGTACGTATTCTTGGCGATGCAACCGATGGGAATGTACCTGCTGATTTAGTCTTGGGCTTCATTACTCTATATTCACCTGTTCTTGCCAGTCTAGTCCTTCCTATCAGTCTTTTTTTAGGCATCATGTTGGCTCATGGAAGGTTGTACGTAGACAGTGAAATAACTGTACTGAAAGCGTGTGGAGTTAGCGAATGGTATATTACCCGAATCGCACTTGTTTTTTCTCTGTTCATTGCTGTTATCACAGCTACCGTTACACTCTATTTATCCCCACTGTCCCTTGAAAAAGAATATCAACTCAAAGAAGATGCCGCGGCCAAGTCAGGCATTGCTGCTTTGATCCCAGGGCGCTTTCAGGAAACGGGGAACAGCAATGCTGTTATCTTCACGCATGAAATTAGCGATGGAGAGCTTAAGCGAGTCTTTCTGTCTCAACAAAATAAGCAATCTGACGAACTTCAAATAATTTACTCTCAATCAGGAACGATCGAAGAGGGGCCCGCAGGCGAACAAAAATTAGTGTTAAATACGGGAACTCAGTATCAAGGCCACACCAAAGAAAGTGACTATCATATTGTCAATTTTGATCAATACTCAATTGTCGTTGCCGAGGGGCAAAGCCAACAAGCGAGGCGAAAACCTGCAGCTATCCCAACATCTGAATTGTGGAACACCGCTGGCATAGAGGCAGCCGCTGAACTACAGTGGAGACTTGCTATACCGCTTAGCTTACCACTGCTAGTACTGATCGCAGTGCCCATGTCGTCAGTCGACCCGCGTCAAGGTCGATTCGGAAGAATGCTGCCTGCTTTACTCTTGTACTTAGGCTATTTTTTGCTATTACTCGCCTCCCGCCGCCTCATGGAAGATAACAAATTGCCCTCTTTCGTGGGCTTGTGGTGGGTGCATGTTGTCATGCTATTGGTGGGCGTGACGTTGCTAGTAAGAGGCAGAAAAACGGGTGCTTATTTCAGACGAGTACTGCTGAGGAAACAAGATGCTTAAAATTCTTGATTTGTATATTGCACGCACGCTCCTGAGTACCACAACCTTGACTTTGGCTGTGCTAATTGGCTTGAGTGCATTGATTAAGTTTGTTGAGCAACTCCGTCGTGTAGGCCAAGGCGACTACGACATGACCGTTGCAGCGCTCTACGTACTTTTAAGCTTACCTCGAGAAGTCGAACTATTCCTGCCAATGGCAACATTACTAGGTGGGCTAATAGGCATAGGTATGCTCGCACAAAGTAGCGAGTTAGTCGTTATGCAAGCATCAGGTATGAGTCGTTTTCAAATTACCCTTTCAGCTTGTAAATCGATTGTTCTAATAATCATTGCGATAATGGCAGTGAGCGAATTTGTTACACCTGAAAGTGAAAGTAAAGCTAAAGAAATACGTACCCAAGCACTCTCGGGAGGCAGTATTTTGTCATCAGAAAGCGTAACATGGGCAAAAGATGGAAATAACTTTGTAAGCATTTCTGATGTCATTGATGAGAACAATTTGCAAGATATACAGATCTACATGTTCGATGAAGAACTAACAATCGAAAAAATATTGTCTGCCTCTCAGGCCAGCTACACAGGCTCTAACTGGAACTTGAGTGAAGTCGTTATCCTGACATTTACAAACAGTAAAATTCATCAAGAGCATTTAAATGCCTATACTTGGGATAGTACCTTAACCCCTGATAGGTTAGGAATTGATGCGGTAAAACCAGAAGCGTTGTCTATTCAGGGTTTACTAGAATATGTCGACTATTTGGAAAATAACCAACAGGATGCTTCTCGTTATGAGCTTGCACTGTGGCGAAAGATAACTCAACCATTTTCGGTAATTGTAATGTTGTTATTAGCCATGTCCTTTATTTTTGGTCCTTTGCGAAGTGTAACGATGGGAGCTCGAATAATCATGGGAGTAATAGCAGGTTTTTCTTTTTACATCTGCAATGAAGTGTTCGGTCAGATCAGCTTGGTCTTCCAACTTACCCCTGTCTTTGGTGCAATTTTACCTAGCTTGGTTTTTGCAGGGATTACAGTTTTTCTGTTGAAGCGCTAAGTTTACAACGCTTACCAACTTTTGTGGTGGTTTTCCTCTTTGCTTAGAAACAACACTTCGGTGCCAGACAAGCGGTCTTGAAGAGACTGCTTGTTTTTGTAGTCAAACAACACGAGTAAAGTACCTAAACCACCAAAAGCGAGTATTAGCCTAATAAACAAACGCCAATATCCCATTGCTTGTTCGGGGTTCAAAGTGTACATCCGTAGTCTCCATGCTCTCATTCCCAACGTTTGACCACCATGCTTCCAAAACCATAAATAAAATAAAACAACCCAAAAAACCATCCACAACTGCACAAGAAGTTGCAGCACAATAGAAGCTTGTATCGACTCACTAAGGTGTTCATAGCCAAAATTTGGTATAACGTTTTGAGACATCAATACCGCTAATATAGAAACAATTACCAAACCCGATAGCACAGCAATGGCGATCGCAATTAAGGTGTCGTAAACCATGGCCGCGAGGCGTCTTAAAAAACCAGCTCGCTGCGCTATGTTTGTTGAATTATTCACCATAAAAACTTATCTGAAAGTGAGCAGTTATTTAAGTATACCAGATAGTAGGCTGTTTAAGACTAATGTGAACGACAAGATTGAGAGCTTTATGATAAATACGCTTAATTGTTGATAATTAAAGCAATTGAGCGTTTTTTTAGCTAAATTTTGAAAAACTACTTGAACAGCTTAAATAACTCCTTATAATCCTGCTCACTTTGCTAAGGCAAGCATGGTCACCAAAGCCAGAGTGGCGGAATTGGTAGACGCAGCGGATTCAAAATCCGCCGCCCGTGAGGGTGTGCCGGTTCAAGTCCGGCCTCTGGTACCATACTTTTTAAATACACAAGCTAACGCAAAGTTCCAAAAAAAATCACAGCTAATAAGCGGTTACCGCCGCTAAAACCCTCTTAGATTTATTTTACACATCTATACAGATTCAAAAACGATATTAATGCACTCACTTGATAGTGAAAGACACTAACATATCTTCCAAAATTGTTTGAACATCATCGAGTTTTTCAGTCGCAATAAAAATACTCATACTCGAATTCAAATTTGCATCAACACCATGTTGCCCGCCCAAAAACGTACGCTCAAGTGCCTTCCTGACTCTTTCTAAAAATGACTTCGCTGTTGCTTCTTCAATGTTGGTTAAACATAGAATAAACTGCTCTGGGGCTAGCCTTCCCAAAATATCATGCTCTCTAGTGACGGTTGACAAAGTTGAAGCTACCTCCTTCAAAATGAGATCACTTTTATCAACGCCCATCAATCTATTGAGATCTCTAAAGTTTGCTAAGTCGAATATAGCGATAGCATGCGCTTTATTTGCCGCAGGGGCTTGAAGCTTCGATATTTTCGATACCACTGACTCAGGACTATATAAACCAGTTATCGGATCTATTTCTCGTTGTTTTATTAACCTGCGTTTGAACAATATATAACCTATGAGCGAAACGCTTATAACCCCAAAAACAGCAAAATATCCGAAGTAACTAACCAATTTTTTTTCAAATGCTACTTTTGATTCAAGCTCCTGAATTTTTCCATACAACTCCGTTATGTTTATCGAGTTGCTGTATTTTACCTTCTCTGAGCTAACTATTTTTTCAATGTAAAAATAATCGTTTATGGCTTCTTTTGTTAACTCAAGATCATTTAACGCAAGGCCTGCCTTTATTTTGAAAGTATTCCATTCACTACTAAATCTTAAATGCTTTTCAACGCCGCTATCGTCGAGAATTTCATCATTAAATAAAGCACGTAGACAAACTTGATCGTTCAAATGTAAACACCAAATACCTTCATGCCATTTGTAATATGCGTTCCAAATTTTATTCTCAATGCCGCTGTCAAGTCGTTTCCAAGCGTCTAACGTCGCTTTTAACTGAGCAAACTTTTCTTGTTTTGCATAAATTCTACTTTTTGAAAATAAATAAATAAAGTTGGTGTAAAGTGTATCCACTTCCTTGTTTATTTCTTCGTAATCTAAAAGCAAATTTTCTGCCAGGTCGTACTGCTCACTACTAGTATAGGCATTAATGGCACTTGTAAGGATAGATAAGCGATTGCTACCGTTATATACGCCGACTCCCAGATTGTGTGCTTTAAGAAATTGCTCTGCCGCTAAGTGATAAAACTTTTCTTCGGAATAAACAAAACCCAGTGAATTATGTATATGCGCGAGTAAGCCGTTATTCCTATTAGTAGAATAGTCATCCAATAAAGCATATATTTTGCGTAACTTTTCCTGAACTGTAAAAGTTTCACATTCTGTGATGTAGCCTAAATTAGCGCTAACATAAATATCATTGTATTTGCCGTTCGCTAACTCAATAGCTTCTTTGTAATGTTTGCAAGCTTCAAAAACTTTAGACGAAACATCATATATGAAAGCTAATTGATATATTGCGTCAGCATAATAGTCAGAACTGCGATCTGTATATTCACTCTGTGTAAGAGACAATAGAGAATTCTTTGCTTGAGCTAAGCTACCAATACAGATCTGATGTTGAGTCTGTTCTACAGACAAACGATATTTCTGCAATGGCGTAAGCTCATCATTTGCTAACAATTCGTTTAGTCGTGGAATAAGATCAGGAACTGGGCAATCATAGCTTGGTGCGGATACTGTTTTGATGAACTGTTCAATGTCTGATTCTGCTCGTGCAAAAAAAACGAATAATGTGCAGGACACTATACTAAAAAGTATTTTTATTACTTTTGATGTTAACCATTCAAAATACATGGGTTTAGCTAATAATTTCGCTTTTAAAATTAATCGACTTAGTCTAAATTTTTACTTGTAAACATACAACCACAATATAGGCATTTTATGCCTCGGTATACTTCCATGTCTAATAAGATAGCTAATCATTATGTCGATAAATAAACAACGACTCGCTACAATATGTTTTTCTCTATTTTTCTCATCCCCTCTCTTATCGAAAACAACGGTTATTACAGAAGATTTTGAAGATCATCAATATAACTGGTCATATCAACTACACCCTAGAGGGATAAGTATTATCGATGAGCCTTCTAGTAACAACAAGAACAAAGTAGCGCTATTCGAGTTAACTGGTGAAGACTATTTTAACTGGAAAGGTAATCCAGGTTTAAACAGGTGCGAGCTTCAGTTTAAACCCAATGAGACATCATCTAATAGTCAGACATTTTTTAATTGGCGCTTTAAAATTCCAGACTATTTGAGTGACGAGGAATATCAAATTGCCTATGCTGAATCTGATACAAGTTACAAACAAGCTTTTAGACTACAGGTAAAAGCGCGGTACTTAGAACTCTATTCAACTGCAGAAAATAAGCTGCTTTGGCGATCGAATATAAACCTTAATCGAGATTGGTATGACATCTCATTAGAAATATTGTGGCATGAAGAGAAGGGTAGGTTAAGTCTAAGTATAAACAATAAACCTGTATTTAGTGGATACACCATTACCAAAATTGAAAAAGAAAACATGTTTTTCCAAGTTGGGCTGCTTAGAAAAAATGAAAGCTCTGTCGCAAAAATGTTTCTCGATGATCTTTCAATTATCACAACTCTGTAGAGCCAAACAATGTTTTCATCTTACAAAAACAACAAAGCCCCAGCATGGGCTGGGGCTTGTGTCTAGATTAGGAGTCTGGCGATGTGCTACTCTCACATGGGGAATCCCCACACT